>DASTAO010000489.1:0-6446 GCA_035712525.1 Kapaibacterium sp. (SeqCode) | reverse complement strand
TCAGTGTATTATTACTCCAATGAACACTAATCCTGTTGTCATTTCAGTAGCTAAATTTTGCGGGTATCGAGTCGATTAATGTGCCCAAGTAAAGTAATCAGTGCACAATAGTAAACGCGCCGCTAAAGTATAATTGTGCTGCATCGAATAGACGGAGCCTATATGCACCCGAAGGAAGCCCTCCCGTATTTATTCTCGCATCGGCAGGTAATCTCCCATTACGAACTTCGGCACCAGTGCTTGAATAAATTTCATAGCGTGAGCCTGACTGTTCATTATTCAAACCAAAAGCAGTAATATAACTTCCGGCAGGATTTGGTGCGAGAGTGATGTTCGAAGCCGGCTGATCAGAACCTACGGCAGCGGCAGTGCCGGTAGTGAAAAATGAGAGGCAACCCCCTCCTACTCCACAACTCTTTTTGTAACTAAATGAGAGACACAAGCTTTCGGTGTCAACCTCGCTAGAGTTTGGTGTGGCTATGATTTCAAGTGCCCGACTTTGCCCTCGTGTTACATCGACCAAATCACCGTCCTGCACAATATTTCCATCGATCTTAACAATACAAGTCCAATGCTTTGGAACCGTTAGACTAAGATTAAATTGCATCTGGTCATCAGGATTATCATTCGGAAATTCTATTGCACCATAAATCGGATTTGGTGTCAGCTCGGGATTACTGACATCGTGGGTCACTGATGGAACATCAAATGTTACACCCAACTGCCAAGGACAGGCTCTACTGTTAATCACAGTAACCATAAGAAGACTCAGAGCATATACAAACGGAAGAACTGTACGTATTTTCATAGGCGTAATATCTATTAAATAGATGACGGGACAACCTCTGGATAGTGGGAGTAGTTCTATATAAACGCTCATACAATAGGGTACAAACCTCGCCACAGTTTGGCGAGAAATGAGGTTGCGGATCACATCAACCCGCAACCCCAAACTCTCTCCCCACTTACGAGATACTTGTCGAAAGTACCGACAAATAACTCGGCTGAGCGACTCCGAAGGCAATGCGCTCGGTGAGGCGCATCATCTGCAGATCATTCGTGAAAGCATTGACGCCATCAGCCGTTGCATCGTGCGAGATTCGCACATCTACGCCGCCGTTCTGACCTAACCAACAACCTGCTGTTTTCAGATTGCCAAAGATCGCGAATGGTGTTTCGGCATGAGCGCTTGAATCGAAGACCGTCGTCAGCAATCCGTTCGGCATTACTACGATCGGAAAACCTCGGAATGAAAGTGAGTTCGATGCGCTGAGTCCTTCCGCTTTTGCAACACCCGGTAGGATCGCACTCGAAAGATCCCAAAGATAGCGATCGTTATCGTCTTTCTTTTTCAGTAACTCGGTAAGTGTCTGCTGTTCGAGAAAGATGGCGGCATCGCGTTGATAAGCCGGCGAAAGCGATTGCACGAGCGAGATCATGTCATCAAGCGTAATGTCGATGAACTTCGTCTTGCCGCTCGTCGAACCGCCGCCGAGATACACCGTATTCACTCCGCTGGTCGTAAGAATTCCGGTGAACGGCGAACCGCTGCCGTTAAAAACCTGCGTATCTTCTTCCTGCGCGAAGACGGTCGCGAAGATGCGAACGATGGTATTATAGACATCGATATTTGCATCGGCAAGCAGTTCGTTTGAGATCGGATAGATCGCTGCGAGCTTTTTTGCCGTGAGTGTCAACCGACCGAACGTTGCTTTCGATGCCGTGATCGCTGCGTTTTCATCTACCCAGGTAACGGTTGGAGTCGAAGCAAGTGTCGAGACATTGAGAACGTTCGAATTCATCTCCACCGTCGGGCAATATTTTCTGGCAAAGCCATATTGATTAAGCGTGAAGACAACATCGTTATAGAATTCCGGCGGCACCAGATATCCTCCGGCTGAATTCGATCCCTCGACCTGTGGCGAGAGCGTCTTGATATACTCCGGCTCATAGGAAGAATGAATTCGGCGCAGCTCCTCATAGTCATTCGAAGAAAGCGCCGAGAAGAATCGGAAGGTTTTCCGGATCTTTTCTCGCTCAGCCGACTTCGGAGAAGAAGAAGCATTCAGCGCCTTCAGGTTCGACCGATCCGGCAATGACTTAATGCGATTAGTAACAGCCTCATCGATAAGCGATTTCAATTCCTCGCGCGAAGCAGTAAGGGTCTCGGTTTGTTCGTTATGTGTTATCATAGTTAGTTGTTAGTTAAATGAATTGTCTGAACTCGGATTCGTTGGATTATTCGATTCATTGGATTTTAGATCGAATATTCCGATCAATCCATAAATCCGACGAATCCAAGTTCAGACGGGTTTTTAGGTCACAGTCTTTTACCCCATGCGTGGGGGGGAGTTAGGGTATATTTGTATATGATCGTAGGATTATGAAGTCTCTTCTTCTTATCATAGCACTACTTTTTCTTGCCGCCTCAGCTAAGGCGATGGTACCGGTAGCCCCAGAGGATTCTGGGAAATTTGTTATGGTTGGAGAATCCGTCGATGGCTTGGGGGATTTTATTTATGGCCCATGCCAAATCGATCCTGATTATGACAACTGCACATTTACTTATCATGATCATGATAATTTTCGTTTCATATTATACCATGGCGCTCCTGGGATTCAAGTATTATTTACTCCAAAGAAAATAGGATTATTTAGGGACACTGTCACTATACATATAGCATTTCATAGCAATGTTTTTTCATGTAATGGAACGGTCTGGGAAACCTCACGCCCATTTGTATATCATAGTATTTCAGATTCCATTACTAGAATGATCCCTCAGTTTTCATACACACACATGCGATACGATTCAATAATTAAACGCTACAAGTCCCTGGACAACTGCTCTTTTGAACTTATGAACAATGTTGATGATAGCACACTCTTTTATGCACAGTTATTACCCTATAGTGGTCAATTATCAAAATCAGTCTTGATAAAATTTGATTCTACGAATGATTCCGCGATAACACTTCAGCCCAAAATTCGACGTATTACGACGTATTGCTATTTGATTACTGATACTATGCAACCATTTTTGCACGACACACTGGTAAAGTATAAGCTTAATTGTGGCATGGTGAACAGATCTACAGATAGTCTCTTTCAATGGTCCGGTAGCACTCTATATTTCGACAGCGTCCCACGTTCTGTAAATATCGTGAAAAAAAAGACAGAAACGTCAGCGCTGCCAACGGTACTGTTTAACAATTCGGGACCAATTATTGCGCTAAATATTGAAATCCCATCGTACATTACACTCTCTATATCAGATATCACCGGTAGAACCATCGACCATATCTGCACAAACAAATTCTATCAGCCTGGGTCATATACGATAGACTATACCCCGCACATGCCCAGCGGGCAATATTTTCTAACCTACGCAACTAATTCAGGAACAAAGGTTGTGCCATTTATATATCTTCGATGACAGTGAAAATACTTCTAATTTATCTTACCTTCGTCCTTTTTACTTCCGAGATATTCGGGCAGCAAGTTGTGTGGGTCGGGGATACTGTTGCGAGCGCTGATTTCGGACAGGTTACCTTCATGCCTCCGAGTTGTGGAAATGGGGAGTGGGGTGCGTTTTCGATCTCAGATAAGGATGACATTAATTTTAAGTTGAGTAATGGTTGTGCCGCCATTTGCTGTCTTTGTACTCCTCAAACGTCGGGGGTACATTCTAATGTGATTACTGCTACCTCTACCTATAACTGGGGCAGCCGCGATTCTTGCGCCGGAAAACAATGGAACATAGGGCCGATCCATGTTTCATACTTAGCTATCACGGATTCGTTCATGGATGTATTTGTAGAACATCCGTCGCCTTATCAGGAGCATGCCCCGGGCCACTACATGGAAGATAACTTTCGGTATGACTCGATCTCCAGGACATATCGTTCAAAGCATAACTTTACGTTTGTGTTTGTCAACAATGTCGATGATAGTACCACCTTTTCATTTCCAACGCTGGTCGAATTTGCTGCTAAGCAATTTCATTTTATATTCGATACCGTCGGTGAACCACCATTTTTACTTTCACCATTAGTACGAAGAAGATATCGTTCGGGGCATATAGTCTCGGATACCATGCCTCCGTTCACGAGTAGGATTCCAGGACAATTTAAGACATTCGCCAGATTGCAAAATAAATTGGCCGACACGCTCATCGAGATAAATGGGAATTTCATTTTTGACACAGTAAAACCTTTGTCAGTTCATCCAACAGCCAGCGAACGTACAGTACTGACAGTATCCCCCCATGCTTCAAAGCTAACGTTTAACTATATACTAGATGAGGCCACAATCGTATCCCTATTAATTCTCGATATCACCGGCAGAATCATTGATCGCATCTGCACAAACAAATTCTATCAACCGGGACCGTACTCAGTTGACTACATTCCTCATATGCCGAGTGGGCAGTATTTTCTGAGTCTCAGTACTAAAGATGGGACTAAGGTTGTGTCGTTTTCGTATGTGCGTTAGTTTCCCGAATGACGCCACGATTAAAATCGTGGGTGAGCTTACAATAGCCTCGCTGCTTCGGTAATGGATAATGCTTTTGATGATGGTTGTCCTTCATCGATCGCATAGGGATTGCAGGGGATTTCTACTTTCGAGACTTCTATCAATTCCCATTTTTTAAACGTGACGCCGCCGTGTTCATTTGGTATCCATTCTATCGGGCGGAAGCCGATGGAGTTGGCTGGAAGCAATCCTGCGATATCGAGCTTGAATATTTTTTCGGCAAGTATAGATTCTTCGGCACTGGCGTATTCAGCAAGGGCATAGATCGCTGTTTTAGTTTTGTAGAGCTTTACGACATGACCGATGGTATGTACCGGCTCGCTTGTCAGGCCATGCTGCCAGAGAAATTGTGGGTTGCGATCGAAGTTATCGGTTTGCATTCCTTCGATCACCATCACATCGCCGCTTCGATCGGGGTCGCTTGTTGCAATTTTCAGCCATCGCTGGCGCGAGTTGCCATCCGGTAACTGTTTTCTCTCCGATGCGTCTATCTTCTGCGTGTGATCGCTCGATAAGATTAGTGCAGCACCGGCGCGAGGAATGATTCGGCCGGGAAGTTTTTTGTATCGTTCGGTTAGTTGTTTGATGTTCATAGTGATTATTGAATGGTATGTTACAATTCTGATTTTTGATCTTTAGGTAGTTCGATGAAATAGATAGGACGACCCCACTGTTTACCTCCCTCTGCAAAAACTTATCTTCATATTACTCTCCGCGCTCTCGCTTGCCTCCTGTGCAGGAAAACACTCTGCCATAATCGAGCAATGGGATGGTTCGGTGCATGAGTATTCACTCGTCAGTGTTCGTGCGCGATCGGTTGTAGTCCTCGAACCGTATGAGCGCACTGATAGATACTTAAGCTTTTCGCATTGCATGGTTATTCCTGATACGATCATTCGTCGTATTCATATCCCGGTTCAAGGAGGATTTATCCGGCAGATACCACTGATGCTCTTCGGTGCGGGTGTGGGAAGTACACTGGCAGAACCGGGGAGCGATAATTTTTTCTATAAGGTCGTACTTGGTATGATCGCCGGGGAGTATATTGAAAAGATCGACTATGCCATCGAGGAAAGCAGCCGCGGCTGGCTTTATCCGTGGGTGGGTTCTGATAAGACAAAGCTTCGCGATGCTGCCATTTTCGAAGAAGAACCGCCGATCATGCAGTATGTGAAATGACGCAGTAGATTATCATCCCCTGATGAAAACTAGCAGCAACTCAGTAATTATAAAACTCCAACCATTGAGGTACAAACTTAACCGCACCGACCGATCTAAGGTAAATCGCTCAGTTAAAAACCGGCGGAACCACCACGCCTGAAAAATGATGGCGCAAACTTCTGCTATGACATACGCCCATCCAAAGCCAATAAGATGGGTACATAGTATCCAAATGGCCAGATACGAAACAAGAGTTGCCGTTACGATCACAACCATATTTCGCTTATTTAGAAACTTCCACCGTCCTAATAGTATTGTTGCAACAACTAATTCGATAGCGAGCAGAAAGACAAGCTCCAAAAAAAACACACCCCACTTTACCTTGAAATATGGCGAACTGTCAATAATTGAATGCGGCCCAATCGTCAGAACAAAGTAACTTTCCATCATATCCGGATCGGTAAGTACCGGGCTTTCAAGAAGCTTTCCATTTGATAAGACGAGCAGCTTTATCTGGCACCATTTCACGTTTCGCCAGTGAATCTTCACGCTAGTTGGTAATCGGTCAATCCACATCGACCTTCCGAAACTCTCGTGATCATTATCCAGATAAAAAGTATCGAATTGGGCATCTTCACTTCTACCGAATCGTACTAATACTGCTCGAACGGTATCTTCCCTGCCGACCTGATCGGGATGCTGAAGGTCTATAGTGATCCTTTGGATAAGACTAAATGACGGAAGGGCAT
>DASTAO010000488.1:0-5485 GCA_035712525.1 Kapaibacterium sp. (SeqCode) | reverse complement strand
AGCCCTAAGGATAATGCATCTGGAAATTATTATAGGATTTGGGATATGGCTTTAGACCCTTCAAATGTATTATATGCTGCAACAGATGGAGGGTTATATAAAACTAGTGACAGGGGAATGAGTATTCAGTCCGCGGGTTTCAGCGGTAAGACGGTTTATGATATAGACTGGGATACTCTGGGTCGATTAGTAGTAAGCACAGAAGAGGGGGTATATCGTCGCATAGCATCAACATGGGAAAATTTGAGTGATCAACTTCCAACTAAAAGATATTACTCAATTCATGCTGCGCCTAACGGCTATTTATATACCGGAACAACTAATACAGAAATATACCGTTCTACCAATAACGGCATTTCGTGGCAATTAAAAGCGACAGGGATTGCGGGTACCAACACTTCAGCACAAAGCGTAGGAAAAATATTTTCTTTGCCCAATGGAGACCTAATGGCCGGAACAAGTGGGCACTCGTTCCGCTCAACAAACCAAGGCGATACTTGGATTAAAGACCCTGAACTTTCTGACGTAACCACTATAGTATATTATGACTCCGATGTCATTCTACTCGACGGCAATATCTGGAGATCTCACGATAAAGGTGTTACCTTTGAGAGAATCAATACTAACTTAGGTGCAGCATATCCAAATGACGGCTTCATATCTGCAGCAAAAAATTCAAAAGGTGAGCTGTTTATCGGGACAGTGTTTTTTGGTGGAGGAGGAAAATTATTTAAATCACCCGACTTAGGTCATACATGGGAATTGATAAATAACGATGGAAACATGCACGATCTTGCGTGCGACGCAATGGATTTTTTATATAGAAGCACTTCTACTTCAGGACTTAAAAGAAGTATAACTCCGGTTCTGTCAGTTTTTCCACAGGCTATTCCATTTTCTGTAAGTATCTTTCCGAATCCTCTCGCATCTGAATGTATTGTTAGATATGATCTTGGAGCGGATTCTCACGTTTCTCTAACGGTTACTAATATTCTTGGCAACGAAGTCCATCGATTGTTGGACGAATTTCAATCGCAAGGTTCTCATGATGTTGATTTGGATTTGTCAGTCCTGTCGCCCGGCCAATATTTTGTTGTCACTACGATTAATGGCACCACTCATGCGAGCCATATAAGTATCATTAGATAGGATGATTGGTAAAAAAATCCCCGGAACTAACTTGTCGAAAATCCACTTTATATTTCAAAGTACTTTATTAAACCGTACTTAGACTATCATGGATCAAACCTTTGCTCAGGAAGAACTGGCCTTTATCCGTAAGGTGATGGCCGATAGCCGGACCGTCATTTATGATGATGGAAAGCCCGGTATTGTGTGGGGGCTTATCGTTGCCCTCGGGATGTTCGCAACGTATATCGATGCGACGACAGACTTGCACTTTAATGCTGCCTGGTTGTGGATCGGTCTTTCCGTACTCGGATGGGCTTATATTTATTATTACAAAGCAAAAAAGATCAAGAAGTACCGTATGCGGACGTTTGCCGGTAAGCTGATCGGTGCGATCTGGGGCGCCTGTGGGATGTGCATCGGGCTGACGATCGTAATGACGTATGTGGCTCCCGAGATCTCGGGCGAATGGATGATCCATCCGCTGGCACTGACGACGATCTGCTCGATCCTTGTCGGCATGGCCTACTACATCAGCGGAATCGTTTATGGCAAGGCCTGGGTTCGCAACATTTCTTATGGATGGTGGATCGGGGCAATAGCGATGTTGTTCTGGCCGTCGATCCACGTGCTCCTGATCTATGCCGGCATGCTCATTGCCTTTCAGGTGATCCCGGGCATCATCATGTATCGCGAATCCAGAAATGCTCCGGCCTCTGCGGAGGTGGTATAATGAAAAATTTCGACTATCAGCAGATCGACGATATCATTCATTCACGCATCCGTCTTGCAGTGATGGCGGTACTTGCCGGTGCTGAAGAAGTGGAATTTACTTATCTGCGCGATAAGGTCGGAGCGACCGACGGCAATCTCAGCGTCCACTTAAAAAAGCTCGAAGAGGCTAAATACATCGAGGTGAAGAAAAGCTTTCTGAACCGAAAACCGATCACGCACTACAAGCTCACGACAACCGGACGCAAAGCATTCGAGGCCTACATCGATAGTCTCGAAAAACTCATCAAATAAAAAATTTTTCTTTAATCACTTTATTTTACAAAGTACTTCATGAAAACTACATTGTTAACTCTTACTATTGCTGTATTCTTTGCAGCTTCGTTCATTGCTTGTTCATCGAGTTCGGAAACGACTCCAACACAAAGCAACCATCGCCTGAAAACCGGTGATGCCTTTACCTATCATCAATACGATACCGAGCTTGATGGTACGAAGATCGACGGCTCGGATACGACAGTCGTCGCAACTATTGTCGGTACGAATCTCTCCGTGGAAGGACGCACCGATGTAGCGGAGATCCACGGCGTCGATACCGTCGATATTGCCGTCGTGAACGACTCGATGTTCTGGATATTACAGCATGAGGTCGCGATCGCTCCGGGCTGTTCGATCCCACCGATCTGGATACCATTCGATACGAAGATCACATCAAGGATGATGCTCGATTCTACCATTGCCACAAAGCTAAATGGCATGAATGCAATGGTAAGTATAAAAGTAGAAGTAAACTATACGGGGAAAGGAACATCTGTTATAAATGGCAAAACCTTTACAACAGAAAATTTCGATAAGATCGTCACAGTTGTTGTCAGCATTCCTTCAGCGGGAGATTTTACAACGGTGGTGACGATCACTAATTCCTTCTCACCGGAGTTAGGGTATCTGTCCTTACATGCCGAACGCTCGGATTCCGATTCGCAGTTCGCTCCGTTTCCTAATGGAGTGACAGTTTCGGAATTGACGGGGGTTAGTCTTAAATAATTTAGATAGTACTAAAGTTGAAAGCCCGCTATAAAGCGGGCTTTTGTTTATTAAACTGAGTGCGATAGCACGGCAACATGATAGCCCACCAATTCATAGGTGGGTGGGGTTGGAGTATTGCAAAGAACGTTATTGCACCTGAATAGTTTTTGAACAAACAACATCCCCTTGCTGGACTCGTAAGATATATGTCCCCGGCGTCAATTTAGAAATGTCAAGTTCTGAAGTTGGCTGTGTTAATGATGTGGCCATTACCTGCTGACCAAGTATCGAATGAACGGTCAGCGTTGCCTGGATAGAGGCAATACCACCCACCATTACCTGCAATCGCTGTGAAGTAGGATTAGGAAAGACGCTCAAAGCCAACGAAGTAGGGTGTTCGGCTTCGCTAACTCCTGACGGTGTTCCGACAAAGAACGTCGTCGTTTCAAATCCACCAAAACCCGAGGCGCTGCTGCCGGCGGTGCGATTCACGATATAGACATTCTTATCATCGCGCAAAGAGTAACCGCCATTCTTTGGGGCGGGTTGATTCTGAACCTGATATGCCCACGGATAGAGCCCAACATGCTCGCCATCATCGTAAATAGTAAATGAGTAACAACCGTTGGCAAGCCCGAGCGTATCGCGATATTGGGTCGCATCGGAAAGATCTTTTTTTGAGAAGATGACATCTCCATTGCCATTCTTCAATTCGTATCTGATATTATTAGAGATGCCAAGCACATCCGGAAATTGATCGGTCTTGACGGCAATGGCGATCTTGTTTGAAAAACCTGATGCCATGGTGTAGGTCGAAGTAACTCGGTCGTTATTCGAGTATTCATCACCTGTCAGTCCGCCAACACAGCTGGCACTGAAGGTATGAGTGCCAACATCGAGTACCATAGCAGGAAGCGTTACTTCAGCCTTCTCCAAAAATTTCAGATTGCCGATCCACTGGTAGGTATGATCTTCATTGCCATCGACACCGTAATGGATCACGAGCGAAGTTAGAGGTAGCTTGCCGTTGTTATGAATCGTGATGATCGGTGGATATTTTGGACAGATCGGGTTGCTGCGCTCGAAGCGTGGATCATTATTCGGTTGAATAATATCATCGATCGCCGCATCAGTATTGAAGCTTGGACCTGTTGAATAGAACACAATGCCATGCACATTGTAACCGCCGCTAGGATTCGGAGATTCGTAATCATCCATCTGATATTTTACTGTAAGCGAATCGCCCTTCTTCGAAAAGCCACCAAGATCATAGTCCCACGGAAAAACAAGATCGCCCGGGCACCAACCGGCTCGTGAGAACCAATAGGTGCCGGTTTGCGGGTAGGTATAATTCAGATTACAGTTATCGCGCCACAGATGCTGCTGATATCGTTCGGTACCATTGACAAGTATGGAATGGGTCTTATCAATAAATTCGCAAGCACCGTTCTGATCGGAGCCATGTCCACTTACGGTAAGTCGTAATGTGATCAGATCGGCTTTTGGCTCAAAGAAAATATTTGTTGCCGGCAGATGATTGTTGATCGGATCGTCAGGATTACCATAGATAAAATAACCATTATAGATAAGATCGGCACGGTACGTTTTTCGCGGCGGAGTACCTTCGATGAAATCGAACGAAAGCGTATAGAGTGAGCCTTGAGTATATCCATCATAATACGAACGAAGCTCGACCGAATCGTGAAGCAGAAAGGCAAAGTCGCTTACATCCATCGTCCAGGTTCTCGTCCAATCTTTCGCAAAGCCTTTGCCGTAGGGAGTAATATATCGAGTGATCTCATACGGAATGATGACCTCGAAGACATAGTATGCCTTTTTCTTTGTCAAGTACAAGGTAGAATCACCGCTAATAAACATCGAATCGACTGCTTTGCCAGTATTATCGTAGATGTAATTCCAGTAGGCTGCCTTCCAGGCGAAGAGCGAATCGGTTGGTTGGAAGGCATGATTCGGATCTCGGTAGAAATAGATCTTGTACGGATTGTTAACGGTCGTATCGGTCTTCTTTTTTGTCTTATTGTATGAAAAGGTATAGGTCGTATCGTGTGAAATGCGAATGCTATCCGGAGTGCTTCCATTGACAGTATAGCTCGGAGCATCCTGCAAAGTCGAATCCAGCCGTCCTGTATGTTTGCGAAGGACAATGCCGGTAGTATAATCCCATTCGCCGCAGCCGCCTGTCGGGCAAGTCAGTTGATAGCGCAGCAGGATCTTCTCATAGGATTTAGTAGAATCGGGAAATTTTGTCCAGCGATCCTGAAAGCCATTATATGTCCAGAGATACTTGTCCATCACGACAACGTGAGTCGTATCGCCCGTCTTGGCACGGCCCATTGTGTAAATAAGCAACCCTGAAAGCAAGATGCACAACCAGCAAAAGAGCTTTTTCATAGAATGATCGCGATTGAGAACACTATTAATGTCTGCACCTGCTAAATCGTTCTTACCTTTCCCTCGCCCTCAATTTGTCCGGTATTTTTCAGGGAAATAATGAGGGGATGAGGAAGCTTACGGTGTCATTCTGAGCAACGCGAAGAATCTTAAGCTTCGGTGGCTGATAACTCAGATTCTTCGCTAT
>DASTAO010000487.1:0-8354 GCA_035712525.1 Kapaibacterium sp. (SeqCode) | reverse complement strand
GCTTTGAATTTACCCGATAACCTACCGAAATAATGGCATCCAGATTATAAAATTTTATCGTCCGTCGGACCTGTCGAGTTCCTTCGGTTTGAACTACCGGAAAAAACCCGGTAGTTCGACCTTCATCTAATTCACCGTCCTTATAAATTGTTGATAAATGGCCACTTATAGTATCTGGATCTCTGTCAAACAACTCGCCAATCTTACGTTGGCTAAGCCAAAGAGTCTCGGATTCTAATTGAACCTCCAGTTGCGGACCACCAGCTTCAGGCTCAAAAATAACTATTTCTCCTCTCGATTCAACATCAGGAGATGGACTATATGGCGTTGAACTGTTTGGCAATCTGTCCATTATTAATTTTTCCCCTCCACAATCGCTATCTCCTCATCCGTCAGCCCATATAACTGATAGACCAGCTTGTCGATCTCATTATCGAGGTACTCGCATTTGCGCTCGAGCTGCGTGCGTTCGCTCTCGCGCTTGGCGGCGGCCAGTTGCTGTTTGGTGGCGAGCATTTTTGCTGGAAAATTTATTTTAAACGATTAGTACCTAAATAAATGAATTTAGAATCGGCTACCCATGGTGCGCCTACATTACGTATAGGTTTTCTATTATACCAATAGTTTATTTCTAACCACAAAAATCTTTCTGTTAACTCATAAAAAATATTAAAAAAAGATGGATTATTTAAATTGCCAACCATATCATCTTTTCCTAACAACGGTATTCTATTTTCAACTATGTATTCATTTATTGAGAATGAAATTTTTAGTCTAGTCAAAAAGTGGTCTTTATATAGAAGACGCTTAAGGTCACGCGGAACTGGTCTAGGGATATTATTTATTCTACAGCCAATGCTTTTCGTAAAAAATTTAAACAGATTCCTTTGTTGAAGTTCCCACTGCTCACTATAAATTTCTTCAAAATCAATAAATTTATCAGCTACTATTTTTGCCTCATTCTCTTTGACCCATTTAGTGAACATCTCATATGCAACATCAAAAGGTTTTGTAAAGGTGGTGTTGCAATGATAACATAAATTCTTATCATACTTGACTTTGTCAGAATTAGGACCTTGGAGCTTCGAAAGCTTATCACCTGTTTGGTGTATAAGATCAGTATAAGGCCCTTTGCCATGTATAAGGACTAAGTCGCTCTTTTTGATTGTATGCTCTGAGCTATCTGCTTGCTTGCCACATATCCAGCACCTATTAACCTGATTTTTTTTTAATTTCAAAAACATCTATTTAGACACCCTCCACGATTTTGATCTCTTCCTCTGTCAACCCATACAGCTCATACACCAGCTTATCAATTTCATTATCCAGGTATTCGCATTTTCGCTTAAGTTGGGCCTGTTCGCTCTCGCGCTTGCTGTTCGCAAGTTGTTTTTTGGTTTCGAGCATTTGATCGACGAGTTTTGAAATTGTATCATGCTTTTGTTTATCTGCTACATTACTAAGATCAAGATTGCGTATTGGTATCTGTTTAAGATATTCGATTGTAATCTGACTCGTCAAATTCATCCCGATATTAAATAGATTTTCATAGACGAATCGAATCAGATTAGAGTTTAAGAATCCTGTAAGAAATTTTGGAGAAAATTGCTTTACATCATACAATACGTATACTGTATTAAAAGAAAAAAGTAGGTTGGAAGCGAATATAGCAACTGGATATGTAGCAATTCGTTTCATCATTACCCTGTCTCCAACTGAAATATCAGGCTTGTATTCTATGCCTTTCAGTCCTTCAAGAATAAAATATGTTTCTTTTATAAAATACCTGTCTACTGTTTTGCCGGATATGCACGGTAATACATAATGTTGATCTTTAGTGCGGCTGCTAATTTGAATAGGCTTGCTCTTCAAATCTATTTTTTCCTTACACGTCTTACAAGTAATTACTTTCCCAATATTATAATACTTTTGCCCAAACTCGTTGTAGGAATTACAGTGATTGCATTTGATAATAAGTGCTTCTTGACCGAGCTCTATGCCACGTTTAACATTACAAATATCATTGATTGAAATTGAAAGTCGTTTAATGATATCTAAGATGTGTTGTTTACTGAAATCAATATCGAATGAAAACGCATAGATTGGGTTTTGAAGAAAGATATTCGAATCGATATTCTTATCCTCAATTATTTCGCCCTTGTCGTCAAATTTTCTAACTAGAGTAAGAGAATTTGTTTTTTCCCCTCCTCTAATGAAAGAACAAACACAGTCCGAAGCAACCCCAGGGAATTTTCCAAAGTCTGCTAACTCGATAACATCGAAATTTATAAGGACTCGTTTACGTATTTCTGTATAGGACGTGTTCTTAATAAATACCTTTGGTACTAGTATGCCTTGAATGCCTTTGTTGTTTAATAACTCTAAGCATCGTAAATAAAATAACGCAAAAAGATTTACATTTTTTCCATCCACTGAATATTTTTTTGAAAGATATGAATTTAATGCAAGTGGAATTTTGGAGCTCCAAGGCGGATTCCCCACGATCGCATCAAAGCCGCCTTTTGCCATGATGTCTTTGAAGGAGGTTTTGAAATCGAAGGGATTGATAGTGCTAAGTGCTGAGTGCTCAACCACCCCCTGCACCCCCTCCTTCGAAAGTAGGGGGAGTTGGTTTTCAATATCATATTCAACAAGCGAATTGCCGCAGACGATGTTCTTTGAAAGGTCGGGAAGGATCTTTGTTTTTTCGAAGCTGAGCTGGCCCGTCGAAGCGCCGGATTCTCCTTCGAGCAATTTCAGAAAGAGCGATAGCTGCGCTACCTCGACTGCCTGATGATCGATATCGACACCGAAAATATTATCGAGCAGTATCTGCTGTTTTTGTTTTAGAGAAAGCGAGTAAATACCTTTATCGATCTCGATGCATCCTGCTTTCTTTGCTTCGTCCGGATGCTCGTTGTAATAGTGCTCGACGTGATGGAGGATTTTGTCGTACACGGCAATGAGGAAGGAGCCGGAACCGCAGGCGATATCGGCGAATTTTAGTTTGGAGATGTTTTTTGGGTTTAAACTGCTTGAAGCAGAAACAGAATCAGTCCCTCTTTTCAGGCCACGAAGATCAGCCCCCCTTTTCAAGGGGGGTTGGGGGGTTGATTCTGGATCTGCCGAAAGCTTTGGGTCAACCACCCCATCCCCTCCTTGAAAAGGAGGGGTGTTTTTATTAATGCCTTCGGTATTGTTCGTTAATATTTTCCCTACTGTATTCTCTACAATATAATCGACTATATACTTTGGTGTGTAATACACACCTCCGGCTTTTCTTACTTCGGGTTTGTATTCGATGTCGGCTCGTTTGGCTGTTGCCGTTACTACTTTGCCGAGGAAGCGCTCGTAGATCGAACCGAGAATTTCGATCGGAATGTAGGAGAATAAATATTTCGACTGGCGATGCGAGATATCGGCGCAAAGCGATGCGAAGACTTTGTCGTCGGGTGCTTTGAAGGTTGGTTTATCAATGTCGTGCGGTTTGAAGACGACGCCGTTGTACTTGACGTCGAGTTCTTTGCTCCAGGCGAGGAAAGACGACCAGCTCCCGCCCCTTTTCCCTGAAGAAATAGTAGCCTCACTTTTCAACTCGCTAAGATTAGCCCCCCTTTTCAAGGGGGGTTGGGGGGTTGATTCTGGAGCTGCCGAAAGCTTTGGGTCAACCACCCCAGCCCCTCCTTGAAAAGGAGGGGTATCTTTATTAATGCCTTGAAAAGGAGGGGTGTCTTTATAAATGCGCTTCGCGGCTATTTCATCTATTATATAATCTGATTCAATATTCTTATCTTCAAGAAAGCGAATGAAGACTAAGCGATCGATAACTTTTTGGGTGGCTTCGGTCAGATCGCCGGCAGTTAGTGTATCGTCTGCTTTCTTGAACGCTTTGGCAAGTGTTAGGCGGTACTCTTCAAGCTTTGTCAGGAATGCTTCGTCAACCGGCTTTGCTTCTTCGGCCGTGAGTTTTGCTTTTCCTTTTCCTCGCTGCTTTGGTAGTTGCTTCGCAAATTCTTTTAGCTTTCCTTGCTCAACGGCTTCGCGGGAAAAGAGCCAATAGATGTAGCCGAATTTATCGCGGTCGAGATAATCCTTGTAACTAAAGTTATTGATCTGTGCCGAAGGATAGCTCTTATCGATGTGCGGTTCGTATCGGCAATCGACGATATGAAATTCTTCGAAGTCGGTGAGGATAGAGATCGGCACACCGGCGCCGCGGCCATAGCGGACTAACTGAAAATAAAATTCAGGATCGCCAAGTTTGCGCGATGGTTTTTTTGCTTCGCAAAAGAAGACCGGATTTTTGTAATCCGGCTTAAGATAAAACGCATAATCGGCTTTTCTTCCCGATGCCGAGGCATCGGGATTTTTCTCAACCTTTACTTCCTGCTCGCGGGGATTGGTTTGCTCGACGTGACGGACATCCCATCCGAGAGCGATGAAAAATTTATTGAGAAAATCTTCGCGAACTTCGGCTTCCTGATACGAAGGGGAAAGATAGTGCGCTTCGTGTTCGGCGAAATCGCGGACAAGGATGGAGACAGCTTCGAAAGCTTGTTCGAATGAGGTAGTCATTGTGTGGTGCAAAGATACGAAATCAACCACCCCAACCCCTCCTTGAAAAGGAGGGGCGTCTTTTATTAATGCCTTGAAAAGGAGGGGCGTCTTTTAGTAATGTCTTGAAAAGGAGGGGCGTCTTTTAGTAATGTCTTGAATAGGAGGGGCGTTGTTTGACATGTGTCGCTCCTGTGGAGCTTGGGGTGGGGACATATTTTTTTCCCAGGGTTTCACCCTGGGCTATAGGCGTTCGCTCCGTTGGGGCTGGTCGATCGTTAATGCAACGGTTTTTGCTTTGGGGGTTTGGTGCTTATTCGTCTGGCATTGATAGTTACAATTTTGCCGGTTTCCATGCTGGTGAAGAGCTTTTTGCCGGTGGGGGTATAATTTATTTTCAGGCGCTTGCCATATAATGGATGTTCAGGATCAGTACAATAAACAATTCGAGCAGTAGTCATTTCAACCGTAGCAGGCTAATGAGTAAAGGAGAAGTTACGATCTCAGCCTTATCTATAAACGAACCTCCAGCGGCGGAAGATTTAAATTTTTTTTATAATTCTTTTTCGAACCTACAGTTTGCCAACGCTACATTCAGAGATCAGCGTTTTCAGGCTTGATCTCGGCAATTCCTACCCACGAAGATTCGCTGAGCAGTAATTGGAATAAGTTAATACGCTCGGCATTCTTGGTCCTGACTTCGATCTCGTTTCTTGCCAGAGGTACGTAACTGAAGGTCTGAAAGTCCAAGTAGGATCCATCAGCACGGGTGAGGCGGTAGGTTCTCAGGGGGAGAATTTCTAACATTTGCCGCGAAACTACAACATTTCAAGGGAATGCTGGTGAAAAGTCGTTAATATACATCGAAGGATGGTTTATAGTTATTTTGTCAAAAAACGTCAAAATATAAAATAACTATAAATTAATTAAAATTAATTTGGAAATTGTAAAAATATTTCGTATATTTGTATGCCGAGGAATGGGTTTTCGGATTATGGTAACCACCCCCCAACCCCCCACCTTCAAAAGGCGGGGGAGTCTTTAGTCGAGGTTTCGAAAGGGAGTAAAAAGCAGTGTGGTGCACAATTAGAATATTGAATTATAATGACTTCCAGACCGACTTTGCGGGTTTTAGGGTTGGGAGTTTTTGAGGTTGATGAGGTGCCCTGGGGAGAATTACCACCCCCTAACCCCCTCCTTCGAAAGGTGGGGGGAAGTTCATATTATGGGTGGGGGCGAATCATGAGGTTTGAAATTTCGTAGGATGTGGTCTTTGGTAAGTTTCGGGGTATTGCCCTCAAGACCTATCTATATATAAGATGTTGGCGAGGAGCTGGCTTAAAAATTTGAAACTTTTAGGGCAAAAAATTGCTTTCAAGGGGTCAAATTTTCAGTAGTAACCTCATTCACAATTACAGAGGAATAAAAAGAATGCATTCTGTCAAACGTATCAGTTTTCTTGCAGTGATTGCTGCAGTAGTATTTTCCTACGGTTCGGCTTTCGCCCAGAAGATCGGTTGGGTCGATGGTAACGACGTAATGAGCACGTATTCTGAGTATATCAAAGTCCAGGATAAGCTCAAGGCCCAGGGCAAAGTATGGAGCGATTCGCTTCAGATGATGCAGAAAGCAGCCCAGGACAAAGCTGATAACTATCGCAAAATTCTTTCGACGATGTCCGACGATGCCAAGCAGAAGGCATCAGCCGAACTCGATCAGCTCGGCCAGCAGATCCAGCAGTATCAGGTAACCAAGTTCAGCCAGACCGAAGGCGAATACGCCAAGTTGACGGTTGACTTGATGAAGCCGGTTCAGGAGAAAGTTCATGCTGCGATCGTTGCCGTTGCCAAGAAGAAGAAACTCGATCTTATCCTCGATAAGGGTTCGTTAGTCTATCCGCAGACGACGGCTGAGCTCAACGGTAACCTTGTTGATGTTACTGCCGATGTAAAGGCTGCGTTGAAATAAGGCAGTAGGATCTACCCTTTTTTCGGGCATTTTTTTTCAACGCGTTCGCTTGTAGTAAGGCGAACGCGTTGTTCATTTTTAGAGAAGGTTTTGGGGTGTATGGCAAATCGAAACATTTTAGGTCTGGTTTTTCTATCACTGCTAAGCATCGCTTTTTGCCGCACTTCAGTGGCTCAGAGCAAGATGGCTTTTATCGATGCCGCGAAACTCCTGAAACAACTGCCGGAAGCAACCGATGCCGATTCGAGGCTTGCTCAACTTATTGCCAACTGGAATAAAGAAGTCAGCGATATGGAATCGGAATTAACTCGCAAACGAGCCGACTACGAGAAGAAGAAGCTTATCATGAGCGATGCCGAACGCACGGCATTCGAACTCGACATCACCGATCTGAAGAAGCGCATCGATCAGTACCGCCAACAGAAATACGGACCGAACGGCGAACTGGCAACTCAGCAAGCAACACTAATGAAGCCGGCGTATGACAAGCTGTTGAAGGCGATCGAAGAAGTAGCCCTCGAAGGGAAATATGATTATGTCTTTGATAAAGCTTCGAAAGATCTGGCATTGCTTTATACGAATGCTAAGTTCGATCTGACGAATGCCGTCGCTAAGAAGCTTGGGCTTGAGACGAATGATATTTTCAGCACACCGCTGCTGAATAAACTGAATACTCCGGGACAGCAAGGTAATACTCCGCAGCAGCAACCGCCGGTAAATCAAGGGAAACCTATCCCGCCGCCGCCAGTTCAGACTGCACCGCACTAAGCATGAAGCTCACTACTCTCGCCGAACAATTAGGAATAGAACGGATCGAAGGCTCAGCCGATGGTATTGAAATTACTTCAGTACGGCCGATCGAAAATGCCTTTTCCGATTCGTTGAGTTTCATTGCCAATCCGAATTACGAGAAATATATTTCGGATACGAAAGCGGCAGCGGTAATAGTAGGTTTAGATTTCAAGTTACCTGAGACCGGTTCGAAAGCAATACTACTTCGAATCGCCGATCCATACTCTGCATTTGCTAAAGCACTTCATCTATTCGATCATCGCAAGTCGATCTTTACGGAGCGGATTGCGAGTAGCGCTGTAATCAGTCCTGAAGCATCAATAGCTACGACAGCAACGATCGGAGCGAATTGTTTTATCGCTCATGACGTGACGATCGGAGAGAATTCTGTTATTCATCCGAATGCTGCTATTTATGATGGGGTGACGATCGGTTCGAATTGCATCATCGGCCCGAATACTGTTATTGGCTTCGATGGCTTTGGCTATGCTAAGACTTCGGATGGAAGTTACAATAAGATACCACAACTTGGCGGAGTAATAATAGAAGATAATGTAGAGATCGGAGCTTGTTGCACCATCGACCGGGCTGCATTAGCTGAGACGATAATTAAGAGTGGAGTTAAGATCGACAACCTTGTGCAGATCGCTCATAACGTCGAGATCGGCGAAAATACGGTTATCGCGGCGCAGGTTGGAATTTCGGGTTCGGCGAAGATCGGTAAGGATAATCAGATCGCCGGGCAGGTTGGGCTTGTCGGCCATATGTATACTGCCGATGGAGTAATTATCATTGCTCAGTCGGGAGTCTCCAAATCATTGACGAAGCCCGGAGTATATCAAGGAGCACCGGCGAAGGAAGTACGCTCGGCCTTTAAGCAGGAAGCAGCGATCAGGATGCTGCCTGATCTACTCGACAGAGTTAGAAAACTTGAAGAGAAACTTAGGGACACTACCAAATAGTTATACGCGGCTCATTTAAGAACCAATGTCAAATTCAATTTACGAATACCAAACACTCGAATGTAACATCGATGCATC
>DASTAO010000486.1:0-2414 GCA_035712525.1 Kapaibacterium sp. (SeqCode) | reverse complement strand
ACAACGATTGATTCTTTGCCTTTGATTACAAATCGTTTTAAGAGTTCGGCAAGAGAAATATATTCGATCCGTTTTTCGAGGGTGTATTCTACTTCGGCATTACCTCGGCTCATGGCGTTGCCGATTACGACGAGGTCGGGGCTTGCTGCTTCGATATGTTGAGAGTCGTAGCCGGAATAGATGTTGATACCGCTTACCGAAAGAAGATCGGACATGGGCGGATAGACGTTTTCATCTGAACCGATAACATCATAACCCAACTCGCGAAGCAGCAAAGCACCATTACCCATGGCAGTGCCGCAGATACCGATGAAATAGATACGCATTCAGTAGTTAGTAGTAAGTAGTTAGTAGTTAGGAATTTGCTTTTGAACGTATCAAGCCATGAATGATCTTTCGTTGTTCTTCAAGTTTTGGCCAGAGCATTTTCATTGTTTCTCTTGAAATATGTTTGCGGCGTGTGGAGAGAATAAGTTGAGTTTCTAATTCGGATAATGACCCTAAGGAAATATAATAAAAATGGGCTTGATCTTTTGGTGTTCGTCTACTATAACCTTCTGCAATATTAGAAGGTATCGAAATTGCAGCGCGTTCGATCTGGCTGCATAGCGTAAAATGAAATCGTTTTGGAAATGTTTCGGTAAGAATAAGCACTTCTTCGGCAATATCCATTCCAAGCTGCCACACTTTTAAATCTCTATATCCTTGTTGCTTTGCCATAGGCCAAAAAAACAAAGATACGGAACGGACTTATTCCTGACTACTAACTACTTACTACTAACTACTTATTTTCCTACTACTACCTTATCGGCGAACTGTTCCCCGCCGGAGAATTTGGAGACTACGTAGTAGGAGCCTGGGGCTATTTTCTGGGAGATCAATTTAAAGGTATTTTTTCCTTCGTGCAGCTTGCCTTTATGGATCACACAGATGTCGTCGCCGCTTGAGGTGACGAGTTTTACCTCAGCACTTGAGGCTTTTGGTGAAAAGACCTCAAAAACGCGAGTTTTGCTATTTTGGACAAGGGAAACATGGTAGCTGTTTTGCTCCAGAGCGCCTGAGACGTTCTCGGTAACAGTGGCGGAAGTGGCAGAAACGGCAACAGGAACGCCATTATGGGCGATCCCCTGCGCCGATAGCTGTCCGGCTGTTAATAAGAGCAATATGATAAGACTACCCGTTTTCATCTCTCTGTCGTAATAACCCGCCAAAGGGCCAAAAGTTACATTACCCAGGCCGATTTAACGCAAAATTGATATTGGCACACCAATCGGCTCCCTATGTATTATACAATTTTCCGGGAGATCACAGATTGGGTCGAATACGCAAATTGTGATTTCTTAATAGTATAATGACACGGGAATACGAGAGGAATTTCAGGGGGTTTCGGGAAAGACTTTGTTATGAACATCATTGCGAGGAGCCATGCAAATTTCTTTGTCATTCCGGCCGAACGGGAGGAATCTGTGACGAGGCTACAACCTAAAATGCTTTGAGCTTTTAAAAGAGCAGACTCGTTCCAGATCCCTCACATCGTCCACTATGCGGACTCCGTTCGGAATGACATTGATTACTTTCCGCCGCTACTCAAAGTATTATTTATTCGTCGTCAGGATCAGCCCAATTCGGTTTGCTAATTTACTTACGTTGTCGTATTCGGTGTTTGAAAGGATGATTATTGCTGCATCGTGATCGAGGAAGTGCAGGATGAAGGTATGATAACCGGGCCAGCCGCCGGAATGATAGGCGATATGTTCATTGCCTGGTTCGATCTGCATGAATTCTCCGAAGCCATATTTACTTTCGGTGCCATTGTTAAGAATATGTTTCTTATACGCTTTCTCGAGCGTTTCTTTTTTTACTAACGTGTTCTTTCTCAAGGCTTCATGCCAGCGGGCAAGATCGACCGTTGTACTGTTAACACAGCCATCGCCGGTGATGGCATCCATATAGATGACGTAGTTATAATCTGGGAGACTATCGGGCAGTATATATCGCTGCAAGCTATCGGAATAGACATAGCCATAGGCATAGTTATCGATATGCTCCGAGATGCTTCTTCTGGTATTATACACTCGGCTATGAGACATTCCCAGCGGCTTGAAAATATTCTTATCGAGGAATTCTCGGTAACTCATTCCCGATGCTTTCTCGATTATCAGTGAAAGCATTGCATAGCCACTATTGCTATATCTGAATTTTTCATTCGGTGCAAAATAGACACTCGGGTTATAGGTTTTGAAGGACTCGACGATATCGTGGTTGGTCGCAAATTTCTTTTGATCCCATTTTTCCGAAAGTAGCTGTTCATAACTTGGCAGACCGGAGGTATGAGTCAGAAGTTCTTCGATCGTGATGTTATGATATGGAAAATCCGGGATGAATCGCTGGATACTATCGGACAACTCTAATTG
>DASTAO010000485.1:0-2931 GCA_035712525.1 Kapaibacterium sp. (SeqCode) | reverse complement strand
ATTCATCATTCATCATTCATCATTCACAATTCATCATTGCCCCAGAGAGTCGTGAGCTTTCTGAAATCGACCGGCGTGTGATTTCTCAGCACGGGCTAATGTCTCGAACCACTCGGCGATCTCATCGAAGCCTTCGGTTCTTGCAGTGCGAGCAAAACCCGGATACATCTCGGTGTACTCATAGGTCTCACCTGCAACGGCAGCGACAAGGTTTTGGCTGGTATCGCCGATCGGCTTACCGGTTGCCGGATCCCCGACTTCAGCTAGGAATTCGAGATGACCGAATGCATGGCCGGTTTCGCCTTCAGCAGTATCACGGAATACGCCTGCAACATCGGGATATCCTTCGATATCGGCCTGACGAGCAAAATAAAGATAACGGCGATTCGCCTGCGATTCGCCGGCGAATCCTTCTTTCAAATTTTCAAATGTTTTTGTACCTGATAATGTAGCCATAACTGTTAGTTGATTGATAAAATAAAAGTCATTTTCTAAATTTTTTGGTTAATTCGGCAATGCCGTATCCGGCAAAAGGAGTTAAAACTCCGCATAGCAAAACCTGGAATCTGGGTAATGGAAAAAAGACCATCGCCACAAGTGTTGCTACGATGCACCATATAAATACGATACTGCCAAAAGCTTTAAGCGGTTCATTTTGAAACGCCTTGTTCTTTCGGAGGTTGATTATTCCGATCGCACCTCCGCAAATAAAAAGGCCATAGCAGACTATATATAATGGATTGCTGCCATCTTTGCTTCGCAGATCGACCGTCCAGAGGATACCAGCTTTAGCAAGATCATTTGTGAAGGCTTTACCCGGATGATCGCTGATCCATTGTACTGCCGAATCACGATATAATCTGGAATACGTAAGTTCAAAACTTGGCCCATCGCTTAAATGCTTTCGCGCTTCATTCCAAAGCTCGTCGCTTGACCAGAGCGGTCCGCCACCTTCTGTCCAAGCCGAGCCATTTGAATAGGTATTATTACCTCGCCAAAGATTGAGCCCGCTACTTGTGCTGGTAACTACCAGCTCGCTTAATGTGATGTAGTTTCGAATGACCCAAGGACTCAAGATACCGGCAATAATAATTATAGAAAGCGAGATCTGCTTGAATGCCTTTGCTGCAACGTTACGATTTATCCAAAAAAGGAATATCATTAATGCGCCAACATATAAAAGCCCTTCGCCCCGCAATAATGAGAAAAGTCCTCCGACAAGACCAAAGAGAATGAAATTCTTTATCTTGCCTTCACTAAAGCATTTTAGGGCATAATACAATAAAGCAACTTCAAGTAATAAACCACCGGCAGTAATTCCAAAATTCAAAGAGGCATAAATAAATGGTGGGTAAACTGCAGCAAGCCACGCGGCTATGAGGGTAGTACGGTGGTCATTAAAAACTCTTTGGGTCAAGCTACCGATAAGAAAAATAAATGCAGCTCCAAAAAAACAATGGAGAATAAGTATTGCTTTTGCTCCTGAAATCCCATACCCTAGTAGTGAATAGCCCACAAAGTGTATGAGTGTCTCTAACGGAGGCATAAAGGCGCTTGGGAGGATGTTTGATATAGTACCGTCACTCCAGGCTAATGCATACCCATGTCCTGATATAAGATTATGCGCGATAGCGCTATATTCGATATTGGGTACTGTTGGAACGTCGAGAAATAATACAATAATTAAGCGCACGACAAATCCTGCCGCACAGGCAAGCCAAAGTTGGCGAGAAAGGGATCTGCCGGTTAAATTCGGTGAGGGCCGCATTCCTTACAAAGACCGTAGTAGGTTAAGAAATACGACTGGACGGTTAATTCCCTGACTTCTGGGTTAGTCGAAGCAAGATACTTTACAGTCGGGGTTGGGGTGATATCGAATATCCTGTTGCAATGAGTACAAATAAAATGCTCATGCTCACTCGTCATCCCATCAAACCTGGTTTTTCCGGGCTCGAACTGAATTTCTTTGATTTTCTTTTCTTCAGCAAGTAATTTGAGGTTTCGGTAAACGGTACCAAGGGAAACATTCGGCATTGTAAGTCGAGCAATTTCATATATTTCCTCGGCATTTGGATGATTCTTCATTGACCGGACTATCTCAAGAATCATCGAACGCTGCTTAGAATTACGTCGAATGGTTTGGCTCTCTTTCAAAATAGTAATAATTACTACTACTGATAATAAAAAAATCTTTTTTTTCGTTCCAACATGTATAATTTAAAATCGGGGAAAATATTTCGTATATTTGCACAGTTATGGCGCCTCAGAGGCTTTTTCGATGATGGTTATTAATAAGATAATAATGGCTGTCACATTTCGAAAATTTTGTGTGTCATAATTACAGCAGAAGGTGCAATTGCGCCCAAAAGCTGTTATTCTGCCTTCTGTCTATGAATGTTATTTGGGTAAGTGCCGGCGACGGTAGTTGCGCAAATAGTTTTCCCAACACACTACACAACTAAAACATGAAAAAGATCTACGCATTACTGTTGAGTATGCTGGTCGTTGCTTTTTTGACCCCAAGCGAAAAAGCGAATGCCCAGTATTCTTGTAGTAGCTACTCGGTGATCGCTAATAGCGATGCTTGGTCGCCGATCAGTAGCAATGAGATCTCGGAAGCCGAACCAACTTCCGGTGACCTCTGCTCCACCTATTATTCGAAGATTTCGAACGACATCACTCTGCCGTTCAGCTTCCGCTTTTGTAACATCGTTACAAATAAAATAAAGGTTGAGGGTATCTCTGGTAACGTTATCTGTAGCGGTTCAGATAGCTGGCCGGATAACGTCGTCTATGATATCTATGGTAATTACTACTATACCTGCCAATCTACCCAGACTAATTATGGCTATTCGACCTGCTCGGGTCGTTATGAATATTATGCAAATAATATTCTTTCGCCATGGACGACCTATTTGTATGGTGGTGTGA
>DASTAO010000484.1:0-4543 GCA_035712525.1 Kapaibacterium sp. (SeqCode) | reverse complement strand
AAGATTCGAATGGGCTGAAAATATCGCGGCAGAAAATGCGGAGCGCTAAAGAAGAATACATAATAAATGATAAGACAGACCCCAAAAAAAGCAAAAGGTAAGAGGGGTGCCAGCTGGTAATTTGTTCGAAGGTTATTAATGAGATGTAACCGGCGAGTGACAACGATAATGGTACTGAGTAAAATGGCAATCCACGCATACGGAATCCAAGCAGGGACACTATATCCGGGAAGGAAAAAGAAAAGGCCACCAATGTAACTCAATACCGCCGATGCGCGGGTAATATTTTCAACTAATACATTTTTGAGTGATTCGGCCATGCCACTTTGAGGCATGATGCTTCCGAAGAGCATATAATTATAGATCCACCATACGGATGAAACCGCGACCGATGATATGCCGATGATAAATGCCCGACGGATACCTTCGCTACGAAATCGAATAACTTCAATGACGGTTATGCACCCGACAAGAAAAACAGCATCGATCCGTGCCAGAACAGTAACGCCTAATAATGAGCCAAAACCTATCCATTCAAGTAGTCTGGAAGATTGCGCTTTCAGTTGAAGCTTGGCATACAAATACATCACTGCAAGCAACAGCATGGAGTACAGCCCGGTCTCGAGACCGTTGTTTGTTTGCACGATGATCGCATAGAGAGCCGTCCAGCCGACCGCCCCGAGAATAGGGGGACGAAGCCAGATATTTTTTTCTTCAGTTGAATTTCTCGTAAGGACTCGAATGAGATTTGCCAGAAACAGAATGCTTAGGATATCGAAGAGGGCATTGAGAATAAACGTTAATCGTATGGCAAGTACTTTATCATCGCCGGCGATCATGAATACCGGAGTATAGAGAACGGTAACGAGTGGCTGAATGCCATTTGTTGGATGAACCCCATCAACACTTAAGCCGTGGCCATGGGCGAGATGATAGCTGACCGAGAATATATAAAAGGCATCGTCATTATAGGGGCGAGTATAGAGTTGCCACTGCGGACGGAATGCTAACGCCAGTCTGGAAATAACCACAATGACCATTAGAATTCGCAAGGCTCGGCGTTCACCTGTCGAGAATGATCCCAACATCAGATCTTTCCTTCAAGGAGCTTTCCGAGAGCAGCGCGGGCACGATGGAGGTGGACTTTTACTGTCCCCATTGGCAAATTTAATTGGCGAGCGATCTCGTCGTATTCAAGGTCGTCATTATGACGAAGCTTTATGATCCGCTTATAATTTTCCGGAAGCTGTTCGATCGCTGCTTCGATAAGTTTTGTGCGTTCGGCAGTAAGAAGCACATCGTCAGGCACCCAGGAAGAATCTTCTAACTCAAGATCTTTGCCATCATCATCGCCTTGTTTATCACCTCCACCAGGTGCATTACTGATAGAAAACATTGAAAGCCGGCGGCGGCGAAGATGATCGATCGCATGGTTAGTGGCTATACGGTATAGCCAGGTGCTAAAAGCATATTCCTCACTATAGGAATCGAGATGCGTCAGCGCTTTGGTCAGTGCTTCCTGAACAAGATCTTCGACTTCATCGCTTGAGGCATTACGAACGATCGGACGAATGAGCCGTTCAATTCCCCGCTTATGGCGTTTGACGAGTTCACCATAGGCGCGTTGATCGCCGCCTCGGGCTCTGCGGACTAATAGCTTATCCTCGAATTGACGTTCGCTAGTCTCCTTGATCTTCTCGACCTTCTGCTCAGCTTTTTCCGCTAATCGTCCGGCCTGAGGATGCTCGACTGTAGGCGGCGGCGCAGCCGGTGCCTTGCTGGCGGCTTTCTTCGGAGTGCTCTTTACTTTTGGAGCAGATTTCTTCGGAGCTTTTTTCAAGCGGACAGATGCTGTTTAACGTGTTCGGTATAACAAATTTACGGGAAGAAAGTCACTTTGTTTAAAAATAAAAAGTCCTGCATAGGGCAGGACTTTTTCAACAGATTAAATATTGTTAAAAGACTACCGATTCCACGTACTCCCCAAACGGTACTTTTAGCGAATCGATCATTTCGCCAAGGGTAACATAATTGCGGGCTGCCTTCATAAGAACTGGCATCAGATTCGTATGACCGAATCCGGCTTCAGTGATCTCGGCGATGCAATTATCGACATCGGCTTGTGAACGATTTGCTTTGAGTTCTTTTAATTCGGCGATCTGTCGCTTTTCAACTTCCGGAGAGATCTGAAGGATCGGAATGTCGATCGTTTCATTCTCTTCAACGAACTCATTAACACCGACGATATACTTTTCTTTTTTATCAAGCTCTAACTGATAGCGATAGGCAGCATCGGCAATCTCACGCTGGAAGAAGCCTGCTTCGATCGCAGGGATGACGCCACCAAGTGCATCGATCTTATCGAAGTAATCGTTAGCTTCGGCTTCAAGGCGATCGGTCTCGGCTTCAATGAAGTATGAGCCACCGAGCGGATCGACCGTATTAATTACTCCCGTTTCGTAAGCAAGGATCTGCTGAGTACGAAGAGCGATCTTTACGGCTTTCTCCGACGGCAGGGCAAGCGTTTCATCCATCGAATTGGTATGAAGTGATTGTGTTCCGCCAAGGGCTGCGGCCATTGCTTCGAAGGCAGTACGGACGATATTGTTCTCCGGCTGCTGAGCAGTTAACGAGCATCCGGCCGTCTGCGTATGGAAGCGAAGGATCCATGATTTCGGATTCTTTGCCCCATACTTTTCTTTCATCCGCTTAGCATAGATCCGGCGTGCAGCACGCATCTTAGCGATCTCCTCAAAGAAATCAATATGCGAATTAAAGAAGTGTGAGATACGCGGAGCAAATTCATCGACATCCATTCCACGCTCCATGCAAGCTTCGACATAAGCAAAACCATCGGCAAGCGTAAAAGCTAATTCCTGCGCAGCTGTCGAACCGGCTTCACGAATATGATATCCCGAAACCGAGACCGGATTCCACTGTGGGACTTCCTTCGTGCAGTATTCGATCATATCGGTGATGATACGCATCGAAGGATGTGGCGGATAAATAAATTCTTTTTGAGCGATGTATTCCTTCAGAATATCATTCTGTAGCGTACCGCGTAATTGTGAGAATGGTACTCCTTGCTTCTCAGCAACGCAGAGGTAGTATGCGAAGATCATTGCGGCTGGTGAGTTGATCGTCATAGACGTCGAGACCTGGCCGAGCGGAATGCCATCGAATAAGCGCTCCATATCCTTAAGAGAGCTGATCGCTACACCACAAATACCAACTTCACCTTCGCTCCAGGCATCATCGGCATCGCGACCCATTAACGTCGGTAGATCGAAAGCCGTTGAAAGACCTGTCTGTCCGTGAGCTAAGAGATACTTAAATCTTGCATTGGTATCTTCCGGAGAACCGAAGCCGGCGAACTGGCGCATCGTCCAGACCTTGCCACGATAGCCGGTAGGATGAATGCCTCGGGTAAACGGATATTGCCCTGGGAAGCCAAGCTTGTCGAGGAATTCGGTAGAGGAGGAGTTTTTTTCCGGATAATATAAATTGTCGATTGCCTTGCCGGAAAGGGAAGTATGCTTCCAGCCGGTCGTTTTGCCGGCAGCGTTCTTTTCTTCCCATTGGCGTTTTGCCTCGAGATATTCTGGTGAGTTCTCGAAGCTTGTGCTATGGCCGTTTGTATGGACTCCGTTGGTGGAAATACCGTTTTTCATACGCTTTGCAAGATTAACAAAGCCTAAACGAATGGCAGAATCGTATGGTTGCGAGTGTAACCTATGACGAAATCCGGAGCTTAAAATATTTTTGTATTTATTGGAAAGCACTGCCCTGCGTCTTTAGGTACACCGGGTTCCAGGCTGTCACACAAGGACGCTCTGTTTCATCCGGTACGTCAGCTTGAAGAAAGCTGGAAATTCTAAATCAGCAGGGCGCTGCTCTTTTTTTCAGAAAGTTTAAAACCGGTAAGGTAGTTTTTTTCCTACTCAAGTAGGAAGTATAAGGGCGATGCCCTGCGAATTTAGATCGCTGTGGGTTTTTTTCGAGGATGAATCAGACTTGCAGATAATGCTACCCAAGGTTAGTGATTGAAAAGAAAGCAATAAGGGTGGTTTTAGCTAAATAGGCAGGGCAGTCGCTTTTTTTATCCCTTACAGTTTGCCGACTGCCAAGCGGATTCAAAATCTCAAAGTTTTTCTACAACTGAAGTGCCTTGCATATTTAGGCATACGGCTTTCATCGGGGCGCCACGCAGGGCGATCGGTGTAAAATCCGATGCGTCGTTTCTCACTGGGAGGGATGACAATTCTAAATGAGCAGGGCATTTCTTTTTTTATTTTATACCAGTTCTAAAACATAAAAGGGGAAAGGAAATAGAATTTCCTTTCCCCTTTGCAATATCCTCTTGTTTTTTTAGAGGTGTATTGCAGCGCGTAAATGCCTCATACTTTTTTTCGCTTCTTTCATCATCTTGCGAACCCGATAGGAACGGTATAATTCACGGGCTTTGCTTGCGACCTGATCATACCCACTGGCAAGCATCTTCCCGGCTGCCCTGGCACCATCATGGACAAGCTGATCGCCATCG
>DASTAO010000483.1:0-7221 GCA_035712525.1 Kapaibacterium sp. (SeqCode) | reverse complement strand
AGTATTTCCTCCTGCTGTGTTTGCTGCAAGTGCTCTGGAGCCGACAGCGGTATTATAATTACCGATCACATTCGATTGTAATGCCGTATATCCGACAGCCGTATTTTCAAGTCCGGTTGTATTATTACGAAGCGCATCCGATCCGACTGCCGTTGTATTATCGGTTGTATTCAATAGCAAAGCATTCGCGCCAACGGCAGTGTTATCGTTATTATTACTGGAAAATAACGCATCATAGCCGATCGCAGTATTCCTGGTACCGGTTGTATTCAGTGATAAGGCGCTAGCACCGAAACCAGAATTTAGCCCGGCATCGGTACTCATCAATGCCCCAGAACCATAGGCGCAATTAGCATTGCCGGAAGCATTGTTCATCAGTGCAAACGATCCGGCAGCAGTATTTGAAGTACCGGTGGTCGTGTTTTGCATAACGGAATATCCGAATGCCGTATTATTATCACCCTGACTGTACTGAAGTGTGCTTGCGCCTACTGCCGTATTCTGAAATCCTGTTCCGTTGAATTGCAGTGAAGAATACCCAATGGCTGTATTAGAATATCCATTGGTATTATTCTGTAAGGCTCTGCTACCTATTGCGATCGAAGTACTTCCGATCGTCAATGATGATGCGGCATTAAAGCCGATGGCTACATTGTCCACACCTGTCATGGTGAGATTTCCTGCATTCGGGCCAGCAAAGAAATTATTAGTGCCGAAGCTATGGATGAGTAAACCACCGTTCTGGAAAATAACACCGACACCCGATGCTGCCGTTGACGGAAGGTTTATTCCGCCACTTGAAAGTACTGTAAGCTGTGTTGTGTTATTTGTGCGAACATCAACATTGGTTGCACTTAGAGTACCGAGGATATTCGATGGTGGTGCGGTATTTCCTCCGAGTACCCAGGCGATAGATCCGACGCTTGCTGAAGTCAATATTGTCCCGTTACCTGCGGGCAATAAGTAATTACCGCCGGGGCTGATCACCGAAATGGTAGAATAGCTTCCCGGCCCATTATCAAGAGACAGTGGGTGCTGGGCTTGAGAAACCGAAACGATAACACATAATAATAATGCAACGACAAGAGCTCTCTTCATTTTTGACGTAATTAAGTGATATAACCAGCTGGTCAGATTGGGCAAAGGCCGACCGCTCAGTCTGTTCTTTTCAGGGCAGTGCAAAAATAAAAGAGTACGCAGGAAAAAACAATACCCGCAATGGTCAAAACCTGAGGGTTACTTCAATAATGAAGCAAAGTCCTTACGAAATTTTTCGATCTCGCCTTTAGTGACGTGGGCAATATATGGCTGATCAGGATGCTTGCGGAAATAGCGAAGATGATAATCCTCGGCACGATAGAATTTCGTGAACGGAGCTACCTCAGTAACGATGGGTTTTGGATAGGTATGTAATCCATTGAGCTTGGCAATATAGGCTTCGGCCTGCTGCTTCTGCACTGGTGTTCTATAGAAGACCATCGAGCGGTATTGCGGTCCTTCATCAGGATAAGAAAAATTTGGTGTCGTCGGATCGTGCTCGGTGAAAAATATTTCTAGTAGTTGCTGATAGCTTATTATTGATGGATCAAATGTAACATCGACCGATTCAGCATACCCGGTATTTCCTTCACCAACCTCATCGTACGTAGGATTTTCTTTCGTCCCACCTGAATATCCGGGCAATGCTTCTTTCACGCCCTTTATCTCCAAGAACATTTCTTCGGAATGCCAAAAGCAGCCCATGGCAAAGGTCGCATGCTCGAGGGTCTTACTCGTATCGATTACGGCAAGCGCCGTATCGGCGCCAGCAGACTGTTTCGAATCGGAAACCTTGATTTCTTCTTTGACTTTCACCGAGCAACCTTCGGAAGCAACAATACCAGGGATGGCTATCACCGCAAGAAGATAGAACGAAAGGGTTTTCAGCATAATATTCATAGATCGTAGTGTTTCATACGATACAAGAGAATTGAAGATTCAGTTGTTGTCCCTTCAAAATCACTCAATAATGATCTTCCCCATTTTCTGAGCACCAGCTGCTTTTATTCGAATGAAGTATGTACCCGAAGCTAAACCTCTCGCATCAATTGTAAATTGTGTTTCTCCGCCTTCAATATGTTTTGTTTCGACCGGCCGAATAAGTGCACCAAGGACATTCACAATTTCGACGGATGCTTCTGTCGTTCGCGGGGAAGTAACGGTTATCGTTGTCGTAGTGGAAATAACGTTAGGATTTACACTAACCGAAAAGGTATTCGCATCGCTTCCTTCTGCAACCGACGAACTTCCGAAATGCAAGATCGCAAATCGGTAAGAAAGATAATCGTTGTTTACATACGAGAAGTCACCACCGCAATACAGATTTTTCGAATCAACGGCAAGGGATCTTACATCAAAATCTGTACCGCCGCCAACTTCAGACCAATTCTGCATATCCCACTTAGCAAGATAGTTTGCGGCCTTTCCTCCGGCTTTTGTAAACCTGCCGCCGGTAAAAATATTTTTGCCATCCCAGGCAAGTGAAAACCCGAAGTTATTTAAACCTCCGCCGATATTGTACCATTGTACACCATCCCAGTGACCGATACCATATAATGCCAGTGAGCCGGAATACCCAAAAAGGCCGGTAGCATACACATCGTTTACATCAACACCGAACGTAATGGCAGCAACAACATTATCGAGCCCATCACCAAGCTTTATCCAACCGCTGGGATAATGAATGGCTATGTTGGCATAATTCATATTATTTAAATTACCGATCAAACCACCGATGCACAGCACGGTATCTTTTACTGCGATCGCATTAATAAATCCTTTAAATTTTCCATCGATGCGATTCCATTTCGATCCGTCCCAGCGACCGATATAATTATTAAGGTCGTGGTCTTCGAGATCGAAGAAGACACTGGCATAGACGCCGTTCTCGTTTGCAGTGATGGCGTGAATATTTCGTTGTGAGCCGGAGCCCATTGCATGCCAGGTGCTTGTATTCATATCCCAGTAAGCAATATGACGAGCGATGGTGGTCTCAGCTTGGTTAAAGTCTCCTCCCACATATACCTTTGATCCTTGTATGACGATGACATAGACATCATCATCTACACCATTTTCAGCAAAACCCCCTAAGCTATTCCATTTCCGAAGCTGCTTATCCCACATGGCTATGTGATGCATCTCAGTTGAACCGATCTTAGTAAATGCACCACCAATGAAAATATATTTATCCGTTACAGCAACCGCATTTACCGATGTCTCGGAATATCCACCATTACCAGAAACGCCAGAGCCTTCAGCTGCTCCCCATAAGTCACCGGGGATTAATGTTGCTGGAGAAGAGATGAACAACCCTGAATTTCCTACACCATAGAAAGTCCCTCCGACATAAATTTGCTTGTTGTAAACGGCTAAACACCTGACATATCCATCGACCCCACCATGAACATCTGAAAAAACTCCGTTGCTGAATTTGATAATACCATGAGCTTTCACGCCTGCGACCGTTGCAAAGCTGCCGCCGATATACATGCTATCACCAACCACAAGAATGGTATTTACGATACCACCATCAAGGCCAATATTACTCCCACTTCCGAAAGCACTCCAATCGGTGCCATCGAACGTCGCAAGACAAAACACGGGCTTTTGATAATCGACATCAAACGTATAAAAGAAATCTCCTCCGGCCCAGAGTTTTCCTTTATACATCGCCATTGTATAGACACTACCATCGAGTGCCGTCCCAAGACCTTGCCATTGACCTTTTCTATATAAGGCAATACGCCGCAGATCGCTGATCCAAAAATCTCCGCCGACAAAGAGGCTATCACCGGTCGTCATAAAGCATCGAACAACATCATTGAGCGCTGCACCCATGTCATCCCATTTGTGACCATTCCATCTGGCTACGTACCCTGCTGTTATGCTGTTCGCTCCGCCTGCTTTACTAAAATCACCACCAATGATGACACTGGTATCCATTGTAGTAATGGCATTGACGATACCATCGACCCCACCGCCAAGTTGTGACCATGAGGTTCCGTCCCAGACAGCTATCCCCTGCATCGGTGCTGAACTACCACCGGCTTCGGTAAATTTTCCGCCGGCATAGAGTTTACCACCGATCACTTTGAGTGTAAGCACGGTACCGTTAAAGCCGTCACCTAGAGTTGACCATGTTTCGGTGCTGCGATTATAGTGAATGATATTATAAGCATGATTAGCGCCTACCCATTCGAAGCTGCCGCCGATATAGAGATCATCACCATCGGAAGTAATGGCATCGGTTTCATTATTATCGATGCCATCAAAGTATCCCGGCTTATGTGAAATGCTATCCCACTCGTCCGGTACTTGTGCAGCAGGGAAAAAATGAGGTTCACTATTTTTCCCAAGACGCATTTTATAACCGCGAGTATCGAAGCTCTTTCCGGAGCCGGAGTTCGGCCCGATAGTCCCATCTCGATTTAATATTTTCGAGAAGGGACTATCGGCCGAAGAATTTTCTTGGGCGAAAATATTAAGAGGCGCTATTAACAGGAGAAGACCAATAACGAAAATAGCTTTCATACACTGTTACTCAATAATTATCTTTATCATTTGTTGCTCGCCAGCGGCACGTAAGCGGATAAAATACGTTCCCGATGTGAGGCCTGCTCTATCAAAGGCGATCTGCGACGTACCACTATCAAAATGCTTATTAACAAGAGGACGAACCGTCTCGCCAAGAATATTTACTACATCGAGAGTGATCATTTCAGGTTCAGTCAATGATACACTGATCTCACCAGTATTCTGCACGATCGAAGGCGATACAGAAAGTGAGAATTTATCAGCGATAGTTTTTTGCTTTACATCAGCCGAGCCTTTGAATAAGAAAGCATATGGCATTGAGAGGGGGAATTGATATTGGAGATATTGATACCCTTGGCCATCAAAGAACAAAATTGAGTTGTTCGCTTCCGATGAAAAGACGAGTAATCCGTCATCATATGTCAATGTCGGACGATTTGCATCAATGATCGGATTAGCATTACCCGGTATACGAACAGTACTGAACGGAATGCCCAACGACACGACCACATTGCTATCGAAATCAGCAAGTACTACATCCTCATTGCCACCAGCGTCGATCGAGTTGAATACTACTAACTCCGGATTGGTATTGCTATAACAAATATTTCCGATATCGATATTGCCATCGGCTGCGGGTATCATGCTATAGGTTCGCTTTGCATTGAAATCCGTTTCATAGATCGACCAGTACCCGATGTTAGTATTACCAACCTTATCTTTATTAAACGCATCGACACTGATCTTCGGAAACCACTTGTTCGGGCTCCAGGAAATAACATCGGGGTAATCGATCGAAGCAATTGCGCCACCATCAGCCGATTCCGGCTTTAATGGCATCTTCACGAGCGGATGGCTTGCGTTAAGATCCCAAAAATATAAATTCGGATCGTCGGTATATGCCGAGGTTATGGCAAGGAATCTGCCATCAGGTGAAACAGCTACGTTCCAAAGGTCGCCATCGTCTGTTATCTTTAGATTATTAAAGGTTTCGAATGTTGACTGAGTTACCGAAAGGATGATCCTTGTCAGATGTCCAGTCGAATTAATGTAATAGATGGTATCGCCGGTTCTTGGTGTAGTGAGAATAGCAGAGCTTTCCCCTTGGCTGCCCAACCGAGCAGGCGGAGCTTGATCGAAAATTACTGCACCGGCAGGGCTTACAGTATAATCAGATAATCCAACGATGCCGCCTGTCGAGTGAAAAGCAACATAGGGATGTCCGCCGGTTTGCGGAGGGACTTTATCATTATTACCCCCACCACCACCGCCACCATCGAAAATCTCGACCTGATCGAATGCACTTCCGGCAGCAGTTACCTCTGCACCCGAAGCACCGAAAAGATCTTTTGCTGCTTGAATAACTGCCCGACGGCAATCGAGGAATTGTGCATCGCGAGTGAGATACTTTGTTAGTGCTCGGTAATACATTTTCTGGACTTTATCACGTCCGATCTGCTGGATCAATATTGCCGCCGCATGATTCGGGATACCACTATTAACGTGGACACCGCCGTTATCCTGATCGGTACTAAGATTTTGGAATTCACTCATCTTTGCCGGTTGGTCAGCTAAGGCTGTCGGGTTATGAGGATTGGCCATATCGCGGAGGCAGGAGAATTGCGATGATTTCATTACCTGCTCCCCAAGGGTCAGATTTGCCGGATCGATCATTACGCCGAATACATCCGACATCGATTCATTAAGCGCGCCCGATTGAGCCTGATAGACTAAGTTCGCTGAGTTCTCCGTGACACCATGAGTCATTTCATGGCCAGCAACGTCGAGACCTCCGGCGAGTGGTTTGAAATCGGTTTGGCCATCACCATAGATCATCACTTTTCCGCCACCATTCCAGAATGCATTGTCCATGCCGCCGCCATTTTGGGTCACATGGACGATCGAAGTAATGACACCATTTTTATCGTCGATAGCTTTGCGGGTAAAGTTTGACGAATAATAATTATAGGCTACGCTCGTATTGAAATGCGCCGAAACAGCGGCCGCATCATTCCACGTGTTGTTCTGAGAAACATTATGGAAGATCGAAGAGCCCTGGGCGTAATCCTGATTATTTAAATTGAGCGTTAGCGCACCACCTGTCGGATTATCCGGAAGAGTAGAAGTGCCGGCATTGAAACTGGGCAGATCCCAGATCAAATAATAATTTCCATCGGTATGCTGATAGGCGCGGAATTGCTGAGTTACTCCATTAAGATCTTTGCCTGAAGCATTTTGGAAACCGGATTGTGGCATTGCAAATGGTTCGGCTGCGAGTACCGGATTCGGATCGGACCCGCCGTGAACGATCGTGTGCGAGATTTTTGATGGCTTCAACTTCGGATCACCGATCAGGCTGCAATAATGATCGGTGCGCTGAATGATCTCGCCAGTAGCGGCGTCAATGATGTAGTAATACGATTGAAGAAGATTTGCATTGATCGAAACTTCATACGCGAGTTTCGGCTGCTTACCTTCGATCGGGAAAATGACAAGCTTTGCTTCGGGTTGTGCCGAAAGCGGCTGATAAATTGAGGTGCTTTTTGCGACGGGAGCCCATTGCTGCTTTACTTGCAAGTCCCGAATGCAGACGATCATTGCTGCTTCCGGTACAATGCCTGCCGTTGTATTGATACCGGTTGGTGTTGG
>DASTAO010000482.1:0-5253 GCA_035712525.1 Kapaibacterium sp. (SeqCode) | reverse complement strand
AGACAGAGGCACTGTAATGTAAATTTACTCCATTGCGATCAGCCAACTTTCTTAACCGCGGCAATTCATACGCTAATAACAATTTATTTGCAGTAATGACGTGCTTCCTTGCCGAAAGCGCTGCTTCGATGACTGCCTGCGCTTCGTAGCGGCCACCCATCAATTCGATCACAACATCGATCGAATCGTCTTCAAGGATGGTTGAGAAATCGGTGGTGATACGATCGAGCGGCAGATCGCTTTCGCGCTCCTTTGCAATGTCGCGAACACAGACGCGTTCGATGCGAACATCGATGCCGAAGCGATCCGCAAATTCCTGTCGCTTATTACGAAGCATCCTCCAAACACCCGAGCCAACCACACCAAGACCGAACATGCCAATGCGAAGCGTATCAAGCTTTCGTCCGATAATAATTTCTTCCGCGGTATCGAATAAAATATCACTCATGCTGCTACCTCTTCAAGTTGTAATGCGATGGTTGGGGTTGGAATGTGGTCAATGATCAATGTGGCAAGCTCTTGCTCATCGACAAGAAAGGAATCATGTCCGTGCAAAGCGTGAAGCGTTTTGTAAGTTGCCGATGGGAATGATGAAGCAAGCGCTTTTATTTCTGCCTCTGGATAGAGTATATCGGAATCAATGCCGATGCAAAGTACTTCCGACGAAATAGCAGAAAGCGTGTTGCTAAGATCGCGGTCTCGACCGGCACAAAGATCATAGCTTTCCATTGCTTCAGTGAGCCGTAGATAACTATAAGGGGAGAATCTTGCAGCGATCTTTCCTCCCTGATGCTCGAGATAGTTTTCAACTTCAAATTTTTCGTTGCGTTGTAATCTTGCAAACCGTGATTCAAATTCAGCATCACAACGATACGACGTCATCGCGATCTGGCGGGCAAGCTTCATCCCGTTTACATACGAAGCATCGTCATTACCAAATGCTTCGATCGTTTTTCTAATAACAGAACTGAATGCTAATCTCCACGCCGTGTGCAAGGCGCCGCAAGCGATGGAGATGATCGAATCGAAAAGATCGGGTTTCAGTAATGCAAGCTCAAGTAAGACCATTGCACCCATTGAGCCACCGATACCAAGCACGGCATGATCGATACCAAGCTGCTCAAGAGCAAGGAGCTGCGAACGAGCGATATCACGGATGGTTATTTTCGGAAAATTCTTTCCGTATTTCTTCCCACTTGCGTCCGGACATTCAGGCCCTATCGAACCGTAACAGCTTCCGAGTGAATTGAAGCAGATGACGAAGTGATCTTGGGGATTGATCGACTTCCCTTCGCCGATGATCCCGCTCCACCACTCGGAAGCATTCGCTGTTCCGGTTAAAGCGTGAAAAACTATTACGGTGTTAGGATTGATAGGATCATACGTCCCATAAGTCGTATAGGATAAAAATGCTTCAGGCAATACTACTCCTGAATCAAGAGTAAGATCACCGATGATACATCGTTCGATACTCATTAGGCAAACTCCTCTTCTAAGACTACAGCTTGCACAGTTGAAAGAGCTTGCTCAAGATCAGTAATAAGATCGTCGATGTGCTCGATACCGATCGAGATTCTGATAATGTCGTCAGTGATACCCGCTTTCGCGCGAAGCTCTTCACCCATCGAAGCATGGCTCATTGTTGCCGGATGTTCGATCAGCGATTCGACACCACCAAGCGATTCGGCAAGGGCAAATATGTTTGTAGCACCAAGAATCTTATGGGCTTCTTTGAGGCCACCGGCGATACGAAAACTAATGACTCCCCCAAAGCCATCAAAAAGCTTTGAAGCAAGATCGTGAGAAGGATGCGATGATAAACCAGGATAAAAAACTTCCGTAACGGCTGCATGGCCTTCGAGAAAAGTAGCGATCTGCCTTGCATTATCTTCATGCTGGCGCATTCTCACGCCAAGCGTTTTTATTCCACGAAGCACCAGCCAGCTATCGAACGAACCGGTTGTTGTGCCTAGACAATTAGCAAGCCAATACAGACGATCACCCAACTCCTTCGTCTTTGCGATCACTGCTCCACCAACAACATCCGAATGTCCATTAAGCCACTTCGTTGTTGAATGCACAACAACATCGGCTCCGTGTTCGAATGGCTTGAAGTTGAAGGGAGAAAGAAAGGTATTATCCACGCAGACGAGCAGGCCATACTTATGAGCGATCTCAGCGAGTTTCGGTAGATCGACAACACGTTGCAATGGGTTGCTCGGTGTTTCGATCCATAAGCATTTCGTCTTTGAACCGATAGAGTCTTCGAGTAACGATGGATCGCTCAGATCGACAAACGAGACATCAAGTGTACCATTCGTTTTGTAATGATTCAGCAAGCGTGCAGTACCGCCATAGCAATCATGCGTACAGATGATATGTGAGCCGGCTTCGAAGTGAGCGAGGACTGTACTGATCGCCGACATGCCGGTTGAGACTGCCACTGCTCGTGCTCCGCCTTCAAGCTCGGCGAGAACTGTTTCGAGTGTATTACGAGTGGGGTTGCCGCTTCGGGTGTAATCGAACCCGGTACTGACACCGGGTTTGCGAAAGCGGAAATTCGATGTTTGATAGAGCGGCGTGCCGATGCTTCCGTATTCGGAATCGGTGTGAGTCGTCAGTTGGATGGCAGAAGTTTCAATATGCATGATCGTCTATTTGTTGAGTGAGGACTCAGTTCAGAAATAGACGATAAGCGAGGGCTGGAGCTACTGATTCCGTCCCATGGAGGCGCTTAGCAATAGGTTTAAAACAAAAAACCTATCGAAGCGCCGATAGGTGTAGATCAGAATCGCATAGGAATGCGAAGCAGTACCTTCGGCTCATCTTTCCTCGAGACGGATGTCTCTCGGCAGGAGTTAGCACCTTGTCTTAGAGCCTTTCGACTTCTAACGGTTGCTACAGCGTCACAGGGCCTGATCCCTCAGCTGTTCTGAATGAGTCTGCTATGGTAACTAAAAAATTATATCGCGTAGTTCCCGCGATGAGTTTTATACTGCTTTTGCTTTTCCCATTCTCGCTAATCGCATCGAGGTTGTGCGTTTATGTTTTGCGAAGAGGCCGACGAAATAATTTCGGAAAATATAACTCCAGAAACCGCTCTCGTTTAATGATGGATCGATCAAATGCTCGATCTTGCGATGCGCTTCCGGCAGCTCGCTCCAGTGGATGCTGGCACGAATATGATGGATCGTATGATAGCCATTGTTAAATAAAAATTGATTCGTCAGGCCGAGAATATTTCTTGAGTGATTATAATCCGATTCTTCATCGGCATGTACATGCTGCACATAATTAAAGATCATTATTGAATACAACGCAACCTGATGCGGAATGATAATATACAGTAATGCTTTCTGCCAATCAAGAAGCAGCATTCCAATGATATAGGCGGCAAGAACAACGTATTGAGATAGGTAGAGATAAAAATCGGTCTTGTTGGTACGGCGAAGTTCGCCGAGATAAGCATAGATCGGAGTCTGCTGAAAATAACTGCTGATCGTCGGATAGGTCATCAACGTGAGCAAATTATTTTTTTCGCTGTAGCGATAGGTGATAGTATAATCGCCCTCTTTATTATTAAGCTTGTGGTGGTTCTTATTATGGGTCGGGATCCAACCGAATGCGGGAAAACCATAAAATAGTGTCAGCCAGTAATCGGTCAGCGTGTTCATAAACTTTGACCGCCACATCCCGACATGATTGTGATTATGGGCGATAACGGCAGTTGCGATCGCCAGATAGAGGCTCAGAATAAAGAGAAAAATGTTAAAATTCGGGAGATTCCACTGCACAATGAGCGTCGCAGTAGTAACGATCATATAAAGAACGGTACGGAGATCGGCGCGATATTTTAGCATTTAGATCGATAGAGTCAAATCCACAAACCAACTACACGAAATTTACCGCTGCCCAAACCCGGGAATTGGTATTATTTTTTTGCCAAGAAAATAACCCCAAGTAGCCGAAGGGCGTTCAGGGTTTTTATGGTGAGAGGCTTTAAGTATCTATTATAGTTGCCCGTAATAGATATTCGTATCATATTCAAACCGCACAGCGCCATTTTCCTTATAGGTATCAAATAATACCTGTAATTCGGAAAGCATCTCTTCGATTCTGGGACCGGTTTGAGGTATATAGGAGGAAGAAAGAAGTCTGCCTTTTAGTCCATCAAAATCAAACGATTGCTGGTTTTCGATATCTACCTGATGATAAGTGACTCCGGAAAAAAATCTTGCGACTCGATCGAGAAGACTATCATCGGCAACAACCGGATAGTCAGTCCCAAATTTTCGTAGGAATGTTTCATAGGCTACGAGAAACGGGGTCGAATCAAGCCGGCGAAGATTCCACATGAAGACTACCCATCCATTCGGTTTAAGTATTCGCTCAAATTCTTTTCGGGATGCTTCGATGTCGAACCAGTGAAATGCCTGAGCTGCAGTCACGATATCGACTGACGAATCGGCAAGAGTCGTTGCTTCGGCTGTGCCGTCGATACTGTGATAGTTCTTATACTCTGCAAGCAACGATTCTGCCGCTTCTCTCATCGGTGCGTTCGGCTCGACAGCATAAACTGTATTTCCATTGCTAAGCAGTAGCTTTGTCGATATACCGGTACCGGCCCCTACATCGGCAATTATTGACGAAGGAGATAAGCCAATGTTCTTGCTAAGAACTGAAAGTACATCTTGCGGATAATGAGGACGATACTTGATGTAATTTTCGACACGGTCGGAGAAGCGTTGGGTTGAGTGTAGGTCAGTTTTCATCGTGTTTGTGGATCGGATGACGTACTACAACAAATCGTTTGCCGTTGAATTTCAATTTTGTTTTCCAATCACCATAGTCAGAGATATCCTCGCGATTATCTTTAGGGTTATACAGTCGCAGTGAATCCATTATATCGCTTTGGGCATTCTCGCAATCGGTCAGATCAACTGTTAATAGCTGTTGCTTTGGACTAAATGAAAACCGTTCATCACCATATTCGCAATCCATTATTATCGGCATATAGTTAGACCGATTTGGGAAAGCTGGATATTTTGCTATCAATCCGTTCGAGCTAAGCCCGAAGACCGCTGCTTCCCAAATACCATAGGAGGTATTCCCTTTTGCTTCACCAAGTAATAGATATAATGTGGTATCAACCATACTCGCTTTCAGCTGATAGATCGTAACACCTGTCGATCGGATATCGCCAAAATCCTCACCGATCTTTACTACGCGAACTGAATCATTCAAAACATACAC
>DASTAO010000481.1:0-3444 GCA_035712525.1 Kapaibacterium sp. (SeqCode) | reverse complement strand
TAAACATTGCCATCAGCAAATCGAAGAAGCTGCTTGCCGTAACTAATAATGGTCAAAGCGATCAATCGATACAGCTCATTGATGCAGTAAAACAGGTAGTTATTGATTCGGTTAAGATCGGTAAAAGCTGGCTTGGTCTTGCTTTTAGCAATGATGATAAGTCACTCTATGCATCCGGTGGCAATGACAACTGGATCGTCCGATATGATATCATCGAACGAAAACTTATTGCAAAGGATACGATAGTGTTAGGCAAACCATGGCCTGAAATAATCTCACCGGCAGGTATTGCGATCGACGACGAGCACAATATATTGTATGCTGTTGCAAAAGAAAGTGGCTCGTTATATGTAGTTGATCTCGCGGCAAAAGATCACATTTCTCACTACGATCTTGGTGGCGAAGGATACACCTGCCTCCTTTCGCCGGATAATGCAACGCTCTACATTTCATGCTGGGGCTGCGATAAAGTACAACTCTTCGATACAAAGCAAAAAACTTTCTCAGGTGCGATCGCAGTAGGTGATAACCCAAATGACATGTGCCTTACAAAGAATGGCAAGTTTCTTTATGTTGCTAATTCGAATGATAATAGTGTCTCCGTGATCGATCTTGCGCAGCGAAAAGTCATCGAGACATTAAATGCAGCATTATATCCGAATGCACCGAGCGGATCGACAACCAACAGCGTTGCCTTAAGCACCAACGAGAAAACACTGTATGTTGCTAATGCCGATAATAATTGTCTTGCCGTATTCGATGTAAGTAAGCCCGGAAAAAGTAGCAGCAAAGGATATATCCCTACCGGCTGGTATCCAACCTGCGTTCGAGTTGTCGGAACAACTATTTATGTAACAAACGGAAAAGGCTTCTCCTCGAAGGCAAACCCGAAAGGCCCGAATCCTCGCAGCAAAAAACAAGAAGTACAATATCAACACAGTGGGGATCAGCAAAAGGAAAAAGTACAATACATAGGCGGCCTCTTCAGAGGAACGATGAGTATCATCCCGACTCCGAATGACCGGCAAATGAGTATCTATTCTCGAGTAGTGTATCATAATACTCCCTACAGCAAAGATATCGAAAGCTCCCCTGAGGGAATGGCAGGCAATCCTATTCCTCAAAAACTTGGTGATGCATCCCCAATCAAGTATGTCTTTTACGTTATCAAAGAAAACCGTACGTACGATCAAGTGCTTGGCGACGTTAAAGCCGGTAATGGAGATACATCGCTCGTCTTATTCGGCGAGCCAGTTACCCCAAATGAGCATTCACTGGTAAATGAGTTTGTACTGCTTGATAATTTTTATGTTGATGGCGAAGTAAGCGCCGATGGACATAACTGGAGCACCGGTGCGTATGCAACCGACTTCCTCGAAAAAAATTGGCCTACAACCTACGGCGGCAGAGGTGGCTTCTACAATGCTGAAGGATCGCGTGATATAGCAAACAACAAAAACGGGTTCATCTGGGATTTTTGCAAGCGATATGGTGTATCCTATCGCACCTACGGAGAATTTATCGACGATAATACACCGAGCATCCCGGCACTGAACGATCACTTTTGTCGGACTTTTAAAAGTTGGGATGAGGCGACCAAGGATACAACCCGATTCTATCAATGGCAACGTGATTTCGATTCATTGCTGGCGGCAGATCAATTACCGCACCTGAATACAGTCCGATTCATTAACGATCATACCGAAGGTTTGAAACTCGGAAAATTTACACCGGCGGCACATGTTGCCGATAACGATCTCGCCGTTGGGTTATTCGTCGAGTACTTGAGTCATAGCAAGATCTGGAATGAGTGCGCTGTCTTCATCGTCGAGGACGATGCACAGAACGGCCCAGACCATGTCGATGCCCATCGCAGCACAGTTTATCTTGCCGGTGGCCGTGTAAAACGGCATTTCGTCGATCATACTGTTTACTCGACTTCATCTGTACTGCGAACAATGGAGTTGATCCTTGGCTTACCGCCAATGAGCCAGTACGATGCAGCGGCGACTCCAATGTGGAGATGCTTTTCAGATAAGCCGGATATGACTCCGTTCAAATCCATCCCAACAAGAATCGACATCAACGAAAAGAATACAGCGATGAACGAGTGGCAGCGCAAAAGCGAGCAGTTTGATTTTGGTGCCGAGGATAGAGTGCCCGAAGCAGCGTTCAATGAAGTGCTGTGGTATGCCGTAAAAGGTGAAAGCATCTGCCCCGCTCCGGTCCACGCCGCCTTTTTTACGGCAACGAAAAATGATGAGGATGATGATTAACTCCATTGCAATCCATTGGGATAATTTAGTTGGGATTGCACATATTAACAATAACTTAATATTGGATTAGAATGGTAGAAGGTGCTTATTCGTTGTACTGGTTCGCTCAATTACAGTAGTAACGAATGGACAACCAAGAGATACCACCTCTTTCGGATCAGCCAACATCACCTACCCGTAACCCGATCACCAGTTTTAAGCACATCCTCGAATCCAGAATTTTCGATCACAGTTCGTTGCCTTCTACTGAGCGACCCACATGGTCAGCTCTGAAAAAAAGAAGAGTTCCTAGTAAAGTCGTCGATAGTATCTACTACCTTTTATTATTTCTCTGCTCATTTAGTGTATTACTGATCATTCTCGGCATTTTTGTGGAATTACTTTTCGGCTCGAGTAGGTCGATCCAAGAGTTCGGTTTTCATTTCTTTACCGAAAATAAATGGGACCCGGGAAATCGGATATTCGGATCACTACCCTTTATTCTTGGCACACTGTATTCATCGGCATGGGCATTAGTAATTGCCGTGCCAATCAGCATTTTTACGGCAATATTCCTTTCGGAGTTCTGTCCGAACCGGTTATATAGACCGTTATCATTTTTAATAGAACTTCTTGCAGCCATCCCAAGTGTCGTCTATGGCTTGTGGGGCATTTTTGTGCTTCAGCCTTTTTTGGTAAAATGGTTCGAAACCCCTATCTCTAAAAGCAGCTTTTTTTCGAAGATACCTATCTTTGGCGATACGCCGAACGGTTATGACATGCTTAGTGCGTCGATGATCCTCGCCATTATGATCATTCCGTATATTACCTCCGTTTCGAGAGATATTTTACGCACCATCCCAAAGTCAATTCGTGATGCTTCGTATGCATTAGGTGCTACTCCGTGGCAAACCATTCGACTGGCAGTACTACCATATGCACGGTCAGGGTTAATTGGCGCTATTATCCTTGGTCTGGGCCGTGCGTTGGGTGAGACTATGGCAGTAACCATGGTGATCGGAAACTCGCCGCGAATCACCTGGTCGCTTTTCAATTCAGGCTATACGATGTCCAGTGTAATTGCCAATGAATTAGCCGAAGCCTCCGGGTTATACCGATCGGCATTGATCGAGATCGGATTATCGCTGTTTGTCGTAACCTTAATTGTCAATATCATCGCCAAACTATT
>DASTAO010000480.1:0-5652 GCA_035712525.1 Kapaibacterium sp. (SeqCode) | reverse complement strand
TGCAACTGGTATGGCTCGTAATGACGCACCGACTGATTATGTTGCAATTGATCCGACAACCGGAAACATTGTAAAGTCAATCAGCCCGACTGCTGGTATTTATCGCGGTCATGAACCTTGGACAAACTGGACGCAAACCATTACTCTTGGTGCGACCCAGACTATTCAGGCTAATGCTTCTATCACTGTAACGATTGAAAATCATAATAGTCAGGGTACTATTGGTATTCAGGTTACAAATGTTACTACCGGCGCCGGTGGTAGCTTCTCAATCGAGACGACAGATGTACCACCTGCTACACCTGGTTCGTTTATCAACTGGGTTGTAATGAATCCGTAAACTATTTAATCGTTGCCGGCGGCCCTTGGAGAGACTCCATGGAGTATGGGCCGCCGCCGGCAACGGGGTTTTGGGGTAATGATGAATGTTGAAGGATGAATGATGAATGAATTCTTCACTTCGTTCCGAGTGCTTGGCCTAACGCTTTTTGGAATTGGTTTTGCTTTATCTGCCTCGGCGCAGACCGAAAAATCAACAGATTCGACAGCGCGTCGGGGCTATACTGCTCCGGCAGTCGAGCATGAAAAGACCAGCCAAAAAGTCATACCGCTTATTTATGTAGCGGGCGATGAAATAACACCCGACGATCCGCCGGGCCCGCCTCAGTTCAAATTGTATGAGCTGAAAGCGAACAACGAATTCGGAATGGCCCCCGGCTTTTATGCCGAGTTCAAACCGAAGGAGAACGATACGATCATGATGTTCGATAGTTCGAGTGAGGACTTCGAACGGTATCAGATCCGTCCCGGCAAAGAAGTGATCTCTGGCGATTCGAACCAAGTGATGCTGACGATCAGTGCGATCACCGGCAGCTACGATTCGCAAGGGAAACTTATCATCCCACCAAAGCGGGTGGGGAAGACGAATTCGATGGTGACGCGGTCGGGCTTCATCCCGGCGCAAGGCATCGGATAGAAACGCTGGCGGTTTGCGGTCAGCCCGGGGAATTATAAGATCACCCCGAACTCGATCATCTCCGCTTCGGTGCATATCGGCCAGGGCGAAAACATCGGGATGATCATGTGCTCGGTTTCGAAGATCGACTACGAGCATAACCGGTTTTATGTGGATACTTCCAATGAAGTACCGCTCGGACAAGCGATCAACTGGATCATTGTCACAGTGCCCTGATCTCGGACGTTCGTTAGGCGGGCATTTGAGAAGTACGTTTGTTTTAGAACGCTTTTGCCTCGGTGAAACTGGTGTCGAGAAGCCGGCTCACTTATTTTGCCCAACATAATGCGCATGAAAACTGAAAGCCCACAGCCTATTCGTTTTCGCGAATATTTTCGCAGTTTGTTGATAATTTTACTCGATAGTGGGAATAGTGGGGAAAAATGGAGTGTTAAATTCCAATACCCAATAACTCGCATACCGATGAAATTAAAGGCATTTACTTTCGTCATTGTGAGCATTTTACTGCTTGCATCCGGCGATCTATACGCCCAGGCAAGTTCTCAGCGCGAGGTTCGGATAACGAATCCGACAAATAGCAACTACATCTCGTTCTTATCGCCAAGTGGCGCCAATGCTCCTCCTTCAACGTACTCATTAATTCTTCCGACGACAGTCAATCCTTCAGGCTCCTCACTATTATTCGGCACGGGTACCGGTAATCTCACCTGGACATCCGGCGGTTCCAACGGACAGGTACTTACGATCAGCGGTGGTGTTCCGACTTGGGCAACGCCGGCTTCAGCAGGAAATTATGTTAACTACGATGTAGGCTCGACGCAAGCTGCTTCAGTCGTTCATGGAAATAATCTGTTCAATGTTTCGTATGCCGCCGGTGCGACCGGCACAACCGCATCCGGAGCCGTGATTACTTCCTCAGTCGGTGCTGTTGCCAATGCAAGCGCCACCGGCTTAACGATCACCTCAACCGGTAGTGGTACCGGTTCATCGACAGGACTGTTGATCACCGCAAGCGGTGGTGCGACCAATACGGGTATCAATGCAACCGGTAATACGATCGGTGTTGCCGCAACCGGTAATACGGCTGTAACCGCAACGGGTACGGCAACAGGCGTTGCAGCGATCGGTACGACGGCTGTTTCAGCAGTCGGTTCGGCAACCGGTGTTAGTGCAACAGCCCCGACTGCCGTTGCAGCGACCGGTAACGTAAATTTATTAAGTGCTTCGGGTGTAGCGAGTTCGCTTAGCCTCCAGAATCCTGCCGGTACCTTCGCAACCAGTTTTGTTGCCGGAGCACAAACAGCTGATATTACCTACACCCTTCCGACGGCTGCCCCTTCGGCCGGTTCGCTATTATATTCAACGGGTGGTGCGTCAAGCACCTTGACGTGGGCACCTTCCGGTACGAATGGACAATTTTTGATGCTCTCAAGTGGTGTGCCGGCATGGGGTAATGCAGTGATGTACGATGTAACGGCTGCGCAGAGTACGATGACCGATCGTACTCATTATCTATTTAATGTTGCTTATAGCGGTACAGCGAGCGATGCTAACTCGGCTGGTGCAGTGATTACTTCAGCAGCTGGCCCGACGAATGGGACGGCAACCGGTTTGACGATTACTGCAGCCGGTACTGGTTTAGGTAATGCAACAGGTCTTTCAGTAACAGCTACCGGCGGTACTGTAAAGACTGCAATTGCTGCTACCGGGAATGTAAATATTTTAAGTGCCGGTGGCTCGGCTAATACGCTTGGCTTACAAAATCCTGCCGGGACATTCACCAGCTATTTCAAAGCCGGTGCCCAGAATGCTGATTTTACTTACACTCTTCCTACCGCTCTTCCGGCTGCAAACGGGTATGCCTTGACGGCCAATACATCCGGTGTGTTGAGCTGGTCGGCAGTCAGTGGTGGTTCGGGAAGCGGTTGGTTGACAACCGGTAATAGCGGATTAACCGATAATACTTCGAATTTCCTCGGTACGCTTGATAACACTCCTATCAGGTTTGTCACCGGAAGCTCCGGTGCCCCGAATACGAAGATGGTGCTCGATCAAACGGGTGATATCCTTCTTGGTTCTGCTTCGGGTACGACGACTTTTACTTCTGCGACAGGACGGATGGCGATCGGCGATGCACTTAGCACCGCTCGGCTCAACAGTGTTCCGACGATCGGGACGAACGTGTTTAACATGATCGATGCCAATGCCGGGCTTCGCGTTTGGCGCTATGCGACGAATGCCGGTAACAGTGATCCGTCGATCGATCTTATCGGTGGTACGAATGATAACCAGGGTAACTCTGCTAACCAATGGTGGACGATCTCTTCGACTGGTACCCCCGGCACTGCGAACTCCGGTACGAATTCGACCGGTGAGCATTTGACATTCCGCCGCCGTTCGGGATCTGTCGATTCTGAATTCGTCTCGATCTTTGCCGGCGGTAACGTTGGTATCGGTGGTAACGGCAGCGGGGCGATCACTGCTCCGGCAAACCGCCTGACGGTAACGACGACCGATGCAGTAACAAATACCTCCACGGATGTCGTAGCAATTCAGCATAATTCCAGTGGTACACCGGCTGCGAGTTTTGGAACAGGCCTTGCCTTTAGAGGTAAATCATCATCGACAATAAACCGCAGCATGGGTCAGATCCGAACGGTTTGGGATACAGCGACCGATGCAACTCGTATGGCATCGATGACCTTCTCGACCGATAGCATGGGTACTGATCGCGAAAAGGTTCGCATCGGTGGTAATGGCTATGTGGGTTTCAATCAAACGAACCCAGGCGTGAGAGTTGATATTAATGGTGGCTATGCTACGAAATCAAGGACGGTAACTGTTAACTCTGGGACCAATGATAATATAGCTGTAGGAGATTGTGCCTATTTGCGAATCGATGCACCGGGAGCGTTTACGATCAACGGACTTCAGGCTGGTATTGACGGTCAGCGCTTGCGTATCGTCGATATAAATGGCTGGGACATGACAATCGGGAACAATGCTTCATCAACCACAGCGAATAATATCGAGACCGACGTCGGCTCCGACGTTATCGTTAGAGGTACTCAGCCGATCCTGGATATGACCTATGATTCAGGGCTTAACAAATGGCTGCTCGGAACCTTGAACGCCAACCAGATCATCGGTGGTGTCGGTAGTATTATTTATGCTTATAAGACAAAAGCCGATACGGTAAAGGCTATATCAGGTAATATGAATCTTGGGACGACGCTTATAAGCGATCCGCATCTTAAAGTGAACATCAATCCAAATCAGACGTGGGAGGTTCAGGGAGCCTTGGACATATCTGAAGTTAATGGTAGTGGTAATAACGGGGGATTCGAAGCCGCGTTTACACTTCAGGCAGGGGATACAATGCGTGTGTTCTTCACCGGTGCTGCCGATGCCGGTGGCAATAACATGCAGGGCGCCGGTATCCTTAAAACCTCAGGAACACCTGCCCCATTAGGTATTATTACGGGTAAGCATACGTTAGCTATTTTCGAAGGTATTATCATTACCAATTCAACTTCAGGCACGCATCCGGTGCAATTTAAATGGGCACAGGACGTAACTAATAATAATGCCCCTAATACCAATGGGACGATCTTAGGCCAGTATTCCTACTTCAAGTTGAGTCGAATAAAGTAGGTGGTGCACAATTATAGTGATGATCTATAATGACTTACAGACCATATCTGCCAGTTGTCACAATCTGCCGTAGCTCTGGCGTTTCTTAGATAGATGCTTTTGCATCAGCCGACAACATAGACCCACAAGAGTATGCCAAAGAAGCAAAACCAAAAACCAAAAGCCGAACTACAAAGTACTCCGGTTTCAGTTCAAAAGCAACCTGCGGTTAGCTCAAATGCAACGTTGCTTCTGAGTTTGAGCCAAGACCTCTGTTCGCAGATCGAAGAATGGTCTGGAAAGAGGAAAGTCTTGAATTCAGGCAAATTTTGGCATTGATTTCTTACTACAGTCCCAAATTCCTTTGATAGTAAGCGGCTTTAAAAGCCCCTCCGTCCTCTTAATTTTTTCCTAACTTTAAGTTCCACATTTTCGCCCACAGTTATCCACAAAGTCAATGAATTATTTGAATTTAGGGGATGTTCCCGTAAGCCACATTTTTGTTTATTATGCTACGGGACAACATTATCTCTTTATGTCTGCTCCTTTGTTTCTCGGGAGTAGTCTTTGCGCAAGCGAGTTCTCAGCGCGAAGTTCGGATCACTAATCCGACGAATTCTAATTATATTTCACTGCTTTCGCCATCGGGTGTAAACGCACCACCTTCGACGTATTCGTTGATATTGCCAACGGCGCTTCCTTCGGGAGTTTCACTCTTATATACCAATGCAGCCGGTGTCTTGAACTGGACACCTTCGCCAACCACCGATGGACAGGTGCTAATCATTTCCGGTGGTTCTCCGGCCTGGTCGAACGGCAGCTTCATGCAATACGATGTGACGGCAACACAAAACACATCAAATGCCCGCACCAATAATTTATTCAATGTTTCTTATAATGCCTCTGCACCCAATGCTAATGCTGCCGGCGGAATCATTACTTCGACCGGTGGCGGAGCGAACGCCAGTGCAACGGGGCTAACGATCACTACTAATGCAACTGGTTCAGGAACGGCTACAGGATTAAGTGTGGCAGCGACCGGC
>DASTAO010000479.1:0-2852 GCA_035712525.1 Kapaibacterium sp. (SeqCode) | reverse complement strand
TCTCGGACTATATCGGCGAGTTTTAATTTCAGGATGCCGGATTGCTGAGTCCCAAGAAAATCACCCGGGCCACGCATTGCAAGATCGGCTTTCGCGATCTCGAAGCCATTTGTTGTCCGCTCAATTACTTGCAAACGCTCTAATGCTTCAGTGCGCGATTTAATCTCTTCGCTCGTAACTGATTCATCCGGTTTCGGCTCGAGCTTATCGCTTGGGATAAGAATACACTCCGATGCCTTGCCTCCTCTACCGACGCGGCCGCGCAATTGATGTAGCTGAGCAAGACCAAACCGCTCAGCATTGCCAATGATCATCAATGTAGCATTAGCAACATCAATGCCAACTTCGATCACACTCGTCGCCACCAGAATATCGATCTCTTTATTATGGAAGCGCCGCATCACTTCCTGCTTTTCTTCGCTCGTAAGTTTACCGTGAATGAGTGTTACCTTCAGATCAGGGAAAATTTTATCACGGAAAATTTCATAAGCACTCGTTGCCGTCTTAACATCCTTCTTCTCGCTTTTTTCGAGTTGTGGATAGACGATATAGACTTGCTCGCCGCGCTTTACGACTTCGCGAATATGGGTGAATAATTCTCTCTGTGCTGATGGCATCACTATGCGAGTCGTGATCGGCTTACGCCCACCGGGCAATTCATCTATCGTACTGACATCGAGGTCCTGATAGAGTGTCAGTGCCAGTGTTCGCGGTATAGGGGTTGCCGTCATGATAAGCATATCCGGTGGAGCATCGGTATATTTTTCCATCAATGCTTTTCGTTGAGCTACACCAAACTTATGTTGTTCATCGGCTACGATGAGGCCGAGCTTTTCAAACTCCACATTTTCTTCAAGCAACGCATGAGTGCCAATGATGATATTCGTCCGACCCTCAGCAAGCTCACTAAGCGTGTGCATCTTCAGCTTCTTCGTCTGTTTGCCGATAAGCTGTGCAACTTCAATAGGAGTATCTTTTAGGAGCGCCGAGATCGAATTAAAATGCTGCTTTGCCAATACTTCCGTGGGCGCAAGCATCGCACACTGATATCCATTCTCGACAGCACACAGCATTGCAAGTAATGCAACGATAGTCTTGCCGCTTCCGACATCACCTTGCACCAACCGATGCATCGAAAGTTTTCTATCGGCTTTCGACATATCGGTCGCGATCTCTTGCAGCACACGCTGTTGTGCTTTAGTTAATGAATATGGGAGTTTGTCTAAAACAGTTTTAATGATCGAGGGTTGAGGACTCGAGGTTGTCGGTTGAAGATTTTGTAATCCTGAAATATCGAAGCGAATCCCATGTTGCGTCATTGCCAGCTTTCGCTCACGTTCGACAGCAAATCGTAGTTGCAAAAAAAATAGCTCCTCATAAATGAGCCGCTTCTTTGCTTCGTCGAGCGCTTCAGGAGAATTTGGCGTATGCATTTCTCGCACTGCCGGCGTTCGCCCTGGTAATCGGTACTGGCTTAATATTTCTGGTGGTAATACCTCATGAGTTGCTTTTACAAAATCACCGGTCTGCAGCACTTCAGCAAACATCTTCCTGATCTGCTGCTGATAGAGTTTCGCCGTCTTAAATGCTTGCGGATTTGAATAGACCGGCAGCATCTTCCCCGCAGCCAGTTCTTCGGATTCACTCACCTTCTCGACAAAATCCGGATGGACGATTTGCGGATCACCGCGATACATGCCGATATACCCGATGGCAACGATCTCATCGCCCGACTTATACTGCTTTGCGATCCAATCGGCATACTGAAAATAAACAAGATGCAAAATGCCGGTATCATCAGTGACCGTGATCTGCGTCCGACTCGGATACCGATACGAAAATTGTTGGACCCGAAGCACCGTCGCCCTGATCGTCACCGATTTCCACAAATAATTCGGAGCATCGACAAGCTTGATCACCTGACGAGCATCGATATACCGGCGCGGATAAAATTCGACAAGATCCTCGATCGAAGCAATGCCCGCTTCATCAAGCGCAGCCGCTCGCTTCGGACCAATGCCCTTTATCCATTGCAGCGGATATTCTTTTTCGATATGTGAGTCTTGCGTTGCGATAGAATTATATAACACATAGTTATACCACAATGTCATTTCGAACGTAGCGAATGCGGAGTGAGAAATCTGTAAGAATACTACGTTCTAATAAGATCGATGATCTTAGAGTGCTGTATTGCTACAGATTCCTCCCGTTGGTCGGAATGACAATATAATAGAAGTAGCATAAAATCTGAATCTCGTTTTTTCTTGTTTTACGCTCGTGCAAATATACCAGTTATAACCACAATGACGATCTGCGTAACCGGTGGCACCGGCTTTGTGGGCCAGGGCGTAGTACCTGAGTTACTTCGCTCGGGATTCCATATTCGAGCACTCATTCGCAACGAGAACTCCGCAAAAAAGCTAACGCTCACAGATTCTGAACGGGCAACTATAGAATTTGTATATGGCGATCCCTGCAACGTGAATGATATTGCTCGTGCTCTTGAAGGCTGTTCGGCACTCGTCCATTTGGTTGGTATCCGCCGCCACGAGATCAAAAAGACTGGCAAAACTTATGGGGATATCGATGTTGGCTCAGCGATTGCCGCGGCTACGGCAATGAAGCAAACGGGCATCAACCGGATCATTCTTCTTTCTGCAGCCGCTATTGGGAAAAGCACCTATGTTCAATGTAAGATAAAAGCCGAAACGGCTATTCTTAAAGCAGGGCTCGATTGGACGATTTTTCGTCCCTCTTTCATAACAGCCCCCGGCCAGCAGTGGCCGATTATCATGGGGCCGTTGTTAAGCCTTTTTGGCCTGTTTCCTGGTCATTTTGGCGATATTAGCCGC
>DASTAO010000478.1:0-8172 GCA_035712525.1 Kapaibacterium sp. (SeqCode) | reverse complement strand
CGCGTTTGGGAATTAGCAAAGAAAGCTACAAAGATCATTGCGAAATCCCCTGCCGGTACTCATATCGAATCGACGTTCTCTCCCGATCTGAAATGGCTCAAGACTTCAGGAATAATATCGCGTGAAAAATGGGGCAACCTTCCCGGTGGTGAAGTCCTTACCTGCCCTGCCCGAGTCGATGGTGTCTATGTAGTCGATGGAGTTGTCGGCGATTATCTCTGCGCCAAATATGGTGACCTAAAGGATACTCCGCTTACGATCCACGTCACCGATTCTCGCATCACCAAATGCGAATGCGACAATAAAGAACTGCTCGAAGAATTTTTAGAATACACCCATCGCGACGAAAATTCCGATCGCGTTGGTGAATTTGCCATTGGCACGAATATTGGGGTACAGGATGTTCGCGGCCTTATTCTCCAAGACGAGAAGATCCCAGGCTGTCATATTGCTTTTGGTTATCCCTATTGCGAGCATACCGGCGCCACCTGGTACTCCTCTACCCATATCGATGTCGTCGGCAGAGCTTTCGATATCTGGATCGATGACCTCAAGATCATGGAAGCCGGTAAATTCTTGATCGAACCCTAAATTAATTCAGCCTATTGTAATAGGCCGAGTAATAACATCTGAAAATCCTGGCGGCTGCGAAGCGGTTCGAGATCGGGATCATATTGAAATGCTTCTATTTTTCTAAAGCCGGTATCGACCGATCTTCTGAGCAATCCGATCGCTAATTCGTGCTCACTAAGTTTAACAGCTAGGCAAGCAAGGTTGTAATACGATTGCCCATCGTTGAGCTTCTTTGACGTCCGTAAAAAAGCACTTGCCTCTTCTTTTTTCCCGGCGAGGAAAAAGATGTTCCCATATTGAACGGTAGAATGCTCATCGTCGGGAAATAACCGGATGTGTTTTGCAAATAATGGCATTGCTCTGAGCGCAGCAGCCGTACTGCCCTCGGTATCATTGATCGCATTTAAATTGAGAATCAGATTCCAATGACAGGCAAGATTATCCGGTGATAAGGTGATGCACTGCTCATAACATGGGATTGCCTTATGGGGCTGATTCGTCTGAGAGTAAAAAAAGCCAAGAGCAAAATGGCTGCGCTGATCGTCCGGAGCAAGCTCGATGTATTTCTTTGCAGCAGCTTCCGATTCTTCCAACCGATTCTCCTGAAGATAGACCGAACTCAAAGCTTGATAAATATCCGCAAGATTAGGTTCTATCTCCTTTGCCTTGAGCGATAAGTGCTCTGCTTCGAGAATGAATTCTCCACGCTGTTCATAGATACGGTGAAACTCCGAAAGAAAAAACGACTTCCTCACCATCGCCATCGCATACTGAGGATCATAGCTTATCGCTTCATCTAACAGCCTGATCGAGTATTGCCAGCTCTCGCGAGTTCGTTTGCTGAAGTATTCTTCGGACTTCAAAAACAATTCGTACGAAAGCGGATTGCTCGTCCCAGACTGGCCGATCCTTTGATGTTCTGCCATGGTAAGATGAATCTTTAATCCATCGACTACTTTCCTCGCAACTTCTTCCTGAATCGCAAAGATATCCGCCATCGATCCTTTATGCGAACCTTGCCAAAGATAATCTCCGGTTTCTATATCAAGTAACCTCGTACTGATCTTCACATTCTCGCCCTGCTTGCGAACATCGCCTTGAAGAAAATACTGGTAATTCATCTCACGAGCATATTGCGTAAGCTGCCCGCGATATTGCTTGAATTCTTTGGTTGCCTGATTATCGGCAATATGAAGCGACTTTATATTCGAAAGCGCGCCGATAAGCTCACTTATAATACCATCGACAAACCATCCGTTATCGCCCGTGGGTGAAAGATCTTCGAATGGTAAGATCATTAATGATTTTCTACCGTCGGTCGGCTTAACGATAGACTTTCCCTGCAGCGGTTGTTGCTCTATGCCAAGTTTTTTTAGTGTGCGAATGATGGCATCGGTATCAGTTACCGGTGAATGCTGGATACCGGCAAGCTGGTATTCAAAATCTGCACTCAAAACAACAGGCTCGATAATAAGCGGTAATATCTTTTTTTTCTTTTCACTCGCGAGCGACACTTCCTTTACTACACTTGCCGATTGCATTGACGCATTACTCAGCAGCAAGATAAATGCTTTACAGTCATTAATGGCTGTAACAATCTCCCGCGACCATCGGCTTGCCAGATCGATGCCCGATTTATCGATCCAAACCGATAACCCGCTCGAATGCAGCACATCCACAAGATGGTGCGCCTGTGCGGCATCGTGATGTGAGTACGAAATAAAGATATCATTCATTGCGTGCTCGCAAAAATACGACCAAGGACTTCCCATAAAATAAAACAGCCCTTACTCTGAGGAGACAGGGCCCCACCAAGGACAATAAGATCAGAATATAACTAATCTTATACACCCATACCTGAGGAGCCACACAAACGCAATTATTAGAATTTTCTAATAATTGCGTCCTATTCTAATGTAGTGGAATAGCTATGCAATAACAATAAGTGAAACGATGAATCTGAAGGTTCAGACGCTGTAAACTCCGATTCTTCACTTCCCTCAGGATGACACAGCTTAAAAAGACAACTGCCGCATCAAACCACCTCACGGAACGACACCACGTCCACCTGTGTTTTTAACTCTCTAACGGCAAAATCCGTATAAAATCAAGGAAAAATTAATGAAAAAAGGTATACATCCGAATTATCACCCAGTCATGGTACATTGTGCCGGCTGCGGAACAGAGTTTACGACCCGTTCAACTTCGAATGAGAACGTGTTGCGTGTCGAAATTTGTGCTAATTGCCACCCTTTCTTTACCGGCAAGCAGAAATTCGTGGATACTGCTGGCCGTGTTGAGCGCTTCCAGAAGAAATTTGCTAAGTCGATCGCGGAAAAGAAAAAAGCTGCTGAAGCTGCCGCGTAAGATTAGTATTAGTTTTGTTTTTTTATACCATAAAAGAGTCCTGCCCTCCGGGTCAGGACTTTTTCGTTCACCACTTTTACCACAAGAGCTATGTCACTACATTCGCCTACACAAATAGTGCTGTTCGAAGATAAGATTTCTCAGGGACTTAACTTCAAACCGCTTTCTTATACTCATGGTGTTGCCGAGTTACGAGTTGGAGTTTTCACTGCCATCGAACGTTTGCAAGAGATGGTTGGGTCTACAATACCGGTCATTATTCATACCAGAAAAGAATTAAAAGAAGTGCTTTCTGCCCGCTACCCTTCCTTGGGTATTAATGAACTTGATCCGGCAAAAGATACATTGTTCCTTAATGCACGATTACTGCTGACCGACCATCTCTACGAGCAATTTCGAACCGAGACCAATACGATCTTTAAAGTAGAAGAGCAGCCAGAAGAGATCTTGGCAGTATTGCTTAATGCAACAATACCGGATGTAATCTTAAAGAAAATTCAGGGCGGCAAACCTCTCTCCGCTTCCGATCTCGATCTTCCGGAAAAAGTATTACCAAAGGCAAAGCTCTTCACGTCGCTTTGGAACATGGTTAATTCCAACGGCGTCGTGATCCAAAACGATGTCAAGCGTATCGTAGCCAAAGAATCACGCAAGCTTCATAAACAAGCACGAGTATTTCCGAAAGTCGGACTTCGCGAAGATTCAAAGATCCATCTTGAAGAAGGCTGTTATATTGGTCCACGTGCTGCACTCGATGCAACAGACGGACAGATATTCGTCGAAAAGGGTGCAACGATCGAATCAGGCGCTGTAATAATGGGACCGGCTGTGATCAGAACCGGCTCGACCATTCGCGCCAATGCTCGTATCCATGAAGGTACAACGATCGGCCCAACCTGCAAGATCGGCGGTGAAGTTGCGACCTCAATCTTTCAGGGTTTTTCAAATAAACAGCACGACGGATTTGTCGGCCACAGTTTTATCGGAGAATGGTGCAACCTCGGCGCCGGTACAACCACAAGCGATCTTCGCAACGATTACACGAATGTTAAGATAACCATCGAAGACACTGAGATCGAAAGCAAGGCGCTCTTCGCCGGCACCTACATGGGCGATCATTCTAAAACCGCCATCGGCACCTTATTAAATACCGGTACTGCCATCGGTGTAAGCTGCAATGTATTCGGGTATGGCTTCCAACCGAAGTGGATACCAAACTTCAGTTGGGGCGGCGCACAGGGAGTAGAAAAATATAAAGCCGATAAAGCTCTTGAAGTAGCGAAAAAAGTAATGGCCCGCCGAAGCGTAGCCATTAGCGAAGCAGAAGAATCTCTGCTAAAATCTCTCGCGAAGTAACGCTTAGTTTCCTTCGAACTCTTCAACCACAACCGTATCGAGTTGCATCAGCACCTCGCGGACAGTGTTGCGCTTTTCCGGACGCATCCGGACTAACGGCAAGCGGTAATTCTCACCAATGATATTCATCATGGCAAGTGCTGCCTTCACCGGCTGCGGATTTGTCTCGATGAACATCACCTTCATCAGATCAAAAAGCTCATACTGAATAGCCTTTGCTTCGGCAAATTGTCCGTCAAGTGCAAAGCGTACCATTCGAGAGAATTCATGAGGCACTACATTTGAGGTAACACTGATAACTCCCCTTCCACCAACCGAACATAATGGCACGGTAAGATTATCTTCACCCGAAAGCAGCTTAAAATGCTGTGGTGCATTACGAATAATCTCCATGCACTGCTCCATGTTCGCACTTGCCTCTTTAATCGCAACGACGTTCTCGATGTCCGCACACCGTAAGGTCGTCTCGGCTGTCATGTTCAAACCGGTACGGCTCGGTACATTATACATCACGATCGGCAGACCGACTTCGGAGATCGCACTAAAATGCTCGAAAAGTCCGTCAGGTGTCGGCTTGTTATAATACGGCGTAACAACAAGCGCTGCATCGGCGCCGAGGTTATATGCTTCTCTGGTAAAAGCAATGGACGATGTCGTGTCATTTGATCCTGTACCGGCAATGATAAGCGCACGGCCGGCGACATACTCGATCACGAATGAAAGAAAACGCTGGCGCTCCACCGGTGTAAGGGTAGGGTTCTCTCCAGTAGTACCAAGCGGCACGATCATCTCTACACCACCAGATAACTGATAATCGAGTAAGCGCATCGTTGCTTCATAGTCGATCTCACCCCCTGCCGTGAACGGTGTTACAATGGCTGTGCCTGTTCCACGTATTGCTTTTGTACTCATTTTTTTGTCCCTACAATTTCTGTTAGATTGTCTTCGAACCGATACATTCCCTTTTTACCAACGATCCATTCGGCAGCTCTCACAGCACCAAGTGCAAATCCTCGGCGCGATTTTGCTTCATGGGTTAGCTCGATGGAATCGACTTCGCTATCGAAGCCGACCGTATGCTTACCCGTTATTGATCCGGCTCTGATCGAACTAACCAATATCGAATCTTTTGCCGGAGCTTCTCCCTGTTTTAATTGGGAGACTACTTTCGATTTCGATTTGAAACCGGATAATACCGCTTCTGAAATTCGAAGCGCCGTACCACTCGGAAAATCCTTCTTTGTATTGTGATGCGCCTCCGTTATATAGACATCGTAATCGGCACCATGAAGTAACTTCGAAGCATCCGCAACGATCTTCAAAAAGATATTTACCCCAATGGAAAAATTCGAAGCAAAGACACAAGCCGTTTGTGCTTCGGCAACCATCTTTTCAACCTTAGTAACTTCAGCATCCCATCCGGTCGTACCGATCACGATCGGCAAACCTGCTTTTGTCGCGACGCGAACATTCGTCATCACGGCATCGGGCTGCGTAAAATCTATTATCACATCCGGCTTTAACGAACGGATGGAATCAGGTGAAAGTGGGCGATCAATATCGAACGTCACGACGACTTCATGGCCACGAGCTTTCGCTACCGCTTCGACTTCATGTCCCATTTTGCCATATCCGGCAAGCGCAATATTCATCGATTACAAAAATACGGAGAAAACTCTGAAAATCAAAACTCATTAATGAGTTAGTGCATAGACCACAATGTTCGTCCCAAATTTGAAAGCTTCTTCTCGCTTTTCAGCAGGATCATTGTGCACATCAGGATCGTCCCAGCCATCGCTTGGATTCGACTCGTAAGTATAATAGACACAAAGCCTGCCATTAGAAAACAACCCGAAGCCTTGCGGAGCCTTACCATCATGCTCATGGATTTTCGGTACACCATTCGGAAATTCAAAATGGGCATGATATAACTCGTGACTAAACGGAAGTTCCTTAAATTCCTGATCTGGAAATACTTTCTTCATTTCCCGGCGCAGCGCCTTATCGAGGCCGTAATCGTCATCGATATATAAGAAGCCCCCGGCATCAAGATAGGCTCGCAACCGCTTTGCTTCCGATTCGGTAAACTCCACATTTCCATGCCCGGTCATAAAGAGACACGGGTAGTTAAAAATATCATCGCTGGCAATATCGACCCACACATATTCCGGACTGGTCTGGATATTGGTATTCTTCGCGATAAACTTCAGGAGGTTCGGTTCTTCGGTTTGTCCGTTATACCAATCACTGCCACCGGAATATTTTAAACGAGCGATCTTGAATACCGAAGCGGAGCGATTAATGGTACGCTGCTGGGCAAAAGCCTGGGTTAATACAAATAAAATAAGTAGGGGTAAGAATCGGATCATTACCAACACTCTACGAGGTTTCGGAGGAATTGTTGCCCGAACGGAGAGGATGTCGGGGTATGGGGGAAATGCTGTCATCTCCCCCATCATCCTACATTTCATCGGTCACGAGGCGTTTCTTGAGCTGAGAAATATGCCAGGTGATGTTGATCTCTTTCGGGCAAGCTTCGACGCAATTGAAGATTGTATGACATCTCCAGATACCATCGGCCGAATCAAGTGCAGCAAGATGTTCTTCCGGATTCGTATCTCTTGAATCGAACGCAAATCGGTAGCCTTTCAAAATGGCTGCCGGCCCGAGGTAATTTTCATTCGACCAAAGCGATGGGCAGCTCGTTGTACAGCAAGCACACATGATGCATTTCGTCGATTCCATCAGCAGTTCGGCATCCTCGTGCGATTGCAACCTTTCGTGTTCCGGAGGAGCATCCTTTGCAATTAAGTATGGCTTCACCAGCTCATACTTTGCATAGAAATCCTTCATATCGACAACAAGGTCTTTTACAACCGGAAGGAATGGAAGCGGCTCGATAACAATCGGCTTTCCGGAACCGATATTCTTAATATCCTGAAGCAGAAGCGAACAAGCAAGTGTGTTCTTTCCATTAATCCGTATCCCGTCCGAGCCACACATACCGTGGGCACAGGAACGGCGAAACGTCAGGGTGCCATCCATCTGCCATTTAATATCATGAAGCGCATCGAGTACCCGGTAGGTACCCTCAAGGCCATCGAGCGTATAATCTTTGTAATACGGCTCTTTATCGACTTCCGGGTTATAGCGCTGAATGCGAAAAGTAACTTTCATTCGGTAGAATCTTGTAATTACTACAAAATTACGGAAATTTTCGTGCTTTGATACATATTTTATTCTTTGAGGATCTGTACCTTCCCTGAAGCGCTCATTCTATCGGCTTCAATTTTAAGAATATAGAGCCCACTTGATATATTCGGTTTCGGCAATAGTAACTCCATTTGAGCCAGCTCGATCTCCTTACCACTCCATTGCATCACCTTTTTACCAAGCAGATCATATAATGATATCTCCTTAATATTATCAATTCCCGGTGTTGGAATTATGAGCTTATCGTTAGCAATATAAGGATGCAGTGTTATCTCTGAGGATGTAGGTGCAGATGAGACCTCATTCGTCAATGAATCGACTACGCCGGTCATGTGGATAACCGTGGTATCTCGTTTTGTATGAGCAGCATCACTAAAGAACACTGCTATAAGATCAGCATGACGATCTAAATAACGTACTGCTTCTGGTTTTGAAATATTCGGAGTGAATTTATAATCTACCCAGATTGTATCACCTACGTTCATAATGAAACCTTCAAGAGGAACTTGATTATATTGATTTCCAGTAATAGAATATTCAGCGGAATCTGGGCCTCGGAAAATAACTTTATCTATACGGGTTGTTGAACTTCCGATATTATAGAGATTAACCCGCTTAACAATTGGGCGATCTTTGAACGTCGTATCGTGCTGCTCCTTTCTA
>DASTAO010000477.1:0-3839 GCA_035712525.1 Kapaibacterium sp. (SeqCode) | reverse complement strand
CCGGTAGTAGATTATTCTTTGATCAATTTTCTCGTTAAGGTTATGGCTTTTCCAGAGCCATCTTGGATCGTTGCCTGACAAAGATAAACTCCACCGGATACCGCTTTCTCTAAATCAGAACTTCCATCCCATTCAACAATATGGGACCCTGCCGCCATCGAGAGATTTTCAGTTAGTGTCTTTATCTTATGTCCCAATAGATCAAAGATATCCAGCGAAACTCTTGCCTCTTCTACCAAAGTAATGGTACAGTGACTCTTTTCAGAAAAGGGATTTGGTGCGACTATCATCTGAGTTGAAAGCTTAGCATCGCTTGCAACACTTGCCGGTGCCGAAACATATATCTTATACGATTGCAGTGCGCTATTGCCATGAGAATCGGTCGCTCGGATTACAATGGAGGCCGATCCGAGAGAATCCAATGTGCCTCGGATCGTCCCAGTAGAATCCATCGTCAGCCATGATGGGCCGCTTTCCAAAATGCATTTCGGTCGTTCATCGACCATCGAAGCTGCGATCGGCATATAGGAATAAGATCCACCTTGATAGCTCGGGCCATACGGCGGATAGGTCCAGATGCGAAGGGAAGAATCGATAAGTCTCCAATACATTGTAATACTATCAAAACCATTACTAACCGTTGCCGAGACGAATAGTACCGTCTTATAATCTTTTTTATTATACCACTTCAATACCAGAACCGAATCGGTACCAATGACCTGGTAGCCGATCTTCCATCGGAAATGCAGTGGCTTATGCATCGGATCCATGGCATGGACAATAAGAGTATCATTCGAATACGGATCTAATGGGAGGGTTCGATGAGCCAGGTATAAGCTTTGGAAATTGATGCTATCTTTAAGGAAGGTGATCGGCGAATACGATACGATCACCGGTGGCATAGACTTGCGATTCAGAAATTGTTGGAAGACATTATGGGTCATCCGTCGGATGACAGTATCACCCTTATCGAGTCCGTTAACCCAATCGGTAGTAGCTGCATTAAAGACAGCTCCACCTTCAGTCGTCGTAAAATATCCCATTGTAGCGGTCCCTAACCTATTACCATCTTTATCGGCAGTTGGAGAGATCCCAAGGATCGTAAAATTCTTCGGCGTACCGTCTAATCCCACCGGATAGATCATGCCATCGGTTTGCCACCAGATCATCGCACCGTCTGTCTCATAGCCGACAATAGCAGAGCTTTGCCCAATGATATCACCATCTCTGACACCGGTACCTTCATAGATCCAATTCGTAGCACGATAAACGGTATAGCCGCCGTAACCTTTCGACGCGGGATAAATGGTATCGTTATTGACGTAGCCGCCATGTTCGAAGCTTACTCCGATCAAAGAATTTTCAGTATCGTTGACCGGTGCAATTCGCCAATTGATCGTTACCAAGGAATCTTGTTTGCCGTATAACGGATCTTCAGCAAAAGCTTTGTAGCAGACTAATGTCCTGAAATTATCTTCGAGCCGAACCTGCCACCAACAGGTATTACCGGAAAGAATGATAAGCCGGCCGGCGCGTTCTAAAAGCCACTTGCAGGCATTACGCTCCGGCTTCGACCAATATTCATCATGGCCCACAGTGACATACGTATCGTAATGATCTAAGAAATGCGGGTCTCGATCGAGATCGAGATTGGTGCAGTACTCAACCGGTAATTCTTCTTCGTCGAGCCATTTCACTAATTTATCGGTCCAGCGATAATACAATGCTGTCGTAGCATCGGAAAAAGGGCGGTCGAACGATACTTTATAGGATGCTACTCCTCCGTCAGAATTAAAGCCATAAAGGCTCTTACCACCAAAATTATTATAGGCTTGCCAGGTATTTACCGTCAGGCAGACTACCGTCTTACCATACGATCCGGGGACGATCTCCTTAACAACAAAAATTATTTTCTTCTCGCCGGTCGAACTTGGAAAGCTTGCTTCGTATATCCCGGACTTCCAATCCTCAGGGATCAGCAGTTGAGCCTTAACCTTCCAATGGCAGCCTTTAGCAAAGGAGCTATCGGGAAGACTTTGCAGCCCACCCTTAAGATTCTTTAGCGTTGTTACCGGTTCCTTGGTAAGGCCCAGACGAGAGATCGTCAAGTCGAAGGTCGGATTAGCTGTTGAAATAAAGAAGCTAATGGTCTGTCCTTTAGGGATCGACAGATCATTGACATAGCCTCCTTCCTGAGCCGCAGCTATTCGGGAAATAAATAATAAACAGCAGACCATCGCACTGGTCCGCCAGATTAGTTGTAGCATTAATTGTAGAGATGATGCAGAAGTCGCACTTCAGGTCAAGTTTCCCCCCATGACCCGCATAAAAATTACTATTTTGCGTCATGAATCGTTCCAGTAAAGTTCTTCCTTCCCTTCATTGCTTTTCTGGTGATTTCCGAAGCCTCATTGCTGTTACCACTTTCCTATGACAAATCGTCTTGGCCCTGCTGCCATTCTTATTATGCTTGCCGTCTTCTGCAGCGGCTGTCTTACAGCCGATCTCAAGGAGCTGCGGCTCTCGCTCAAGCCTGATGGCAAAAGTGGAACGGGAAGTCTCATCTTCACCAGGATCCATTCCGAAATGTCATCAGATACCGCTAATAATACCAAGGAAGATTTCAACTCCCTCGTTACAGAATACTATCAGGGCAAGAAGATCGACGAATCTTTGAAAGGAACTCATAATATCAAGAAGAGGCTCTATCTCGATGGCAATGAACTGATGGGGGAAGTAACCTTCGAATTTGATAATATTGCCGATCTTGGCTTTTTCCAGTTTAACGGTAGCGGCCCATTCATGTATTATACTCTTGCTGATGGTGTTTTCACTAGCGGCCAGTTCGAAGCATCGAATGGTAGTTATGGGGGAGAAAAGATGCCGATCATTTTTTGGGATTCTTCTGCAAGAGATTTCTATATCAAAATATCGCTTTCATCAAGCCAAAGCCCACAGCGATCGATCGTCGGACTTTACAAAACCTGGGCGGCGAAATAAGTCGTCACTATAAAGTAGTCGTTAGTCTTTGACAGCAGCATGTTCTTACTTGCTGTAAAAGACTAACGGCTAACGACTACCTCCTATTCGGTTTATTCTTCTAGCTCTTCAGTTTCATCGTGTTCTTTCATCGGCTTCGATTCTTTGCTTTTCGATATTCGAGAAGCAGAACTACGGTTCGTCGAAGCAAATCGTCCTTCACTATCACGTTTTACCTGAGGTGAAGCCCGTTTTCGATCCATTTTTCTTTCTGCCATATCGTTCACCCTCCATGGTGAATTGCTATTGATTTGGAATATAGATGTTACGTAACATACACTTTATGATTTATTATGAAATAACCGCGCCAAAATTTTTCGCATTCTTCCGGCATTCCAAGCATTTGGTTTGGCAAAGAAAATTTTCTTCCATTAATACTTTCTCATTAATGCAACTTTTCAGTACCGATCGTGTCAAAATACTATGAAGCGATTGCTTATAATAATCCTCGCTCTTCTGTATTGTGATATCGCGATTGGCCAGATCGAACTCGTTGATTCGGTACAGCAGAAAACGGTATTGCGGCACTGGCATGACGGAATACGGTATGTCAAGAAGATCGATTCGAGCTATAATGTTAAAGAACGCAACGATAAAGATTCGATCGAAATATCCTTTGATAGTACCGGGTATTACAGTCATAACGATACGCTGTTCGCTTATCAGGTATCCCGGTATCCCAGCGGCGGTAGTGCAACGAGGCTTACACTCTTCAATAAACTCGGTCATCCGATCAAGTCCTATGGCTCGGGCTGGGTTGATACTTCCTATTTCACCGATTCCGGTATTCTCCTGAGGCG
>DASTAO010000476.1:0-3223 GCA_035712525.1 Kapaibacterium sp. (SeqCode) | reverse complement strand
CCCCAATGGGTTGAACAAAAGGTGCCAAACTTAAAAGGCCGGTATAATGGGAATAGCGTTGTTCTTGCCGATGGTACGGTTATGTTTATTGGTGGGCAGACTCGCCCGTTTGGACCATTAAGCAACAAAGCTACTAATGATTTTAGAGATGAAGGAGATTATGCAAACTTGGATGTAGACATTTTCGATCCAAGTTCTAACAAATGGACAAAAGGTGTACCTTCATTTAAGCGAAGAGGCTATCATTCAGTAGCAGCGCTGTTATATGACGGCAAAGTATTTCTTGGAGGAACACAAGGGCCGAATGATGAGACTTCGTCAGAATTATATACTCCGGATTATCTATGGCGTGGTCCTCGCCCTGAATTTTCTGTGACTCCTGATCGAGTTGGTTATGACCAATGCTTACAGATTCAATTGGGGGGTGGTTGGGAATTCGGAATGTTGAGGGAGGATAAATGCGCCTTGATTAGATTAATTGGCATTACTCATGGTTTCGGATTCGATCAACGTTATGTAAATCTTTTTCCTAGACATATCATTAACGAGCGTGATTTGAAAAAGGATTTTACATATCCACAACCTGCATCGACAGATACTGCTTTTAGACTTCAAATCCCGCAAAACCAAAATTTACTTCCTCCTGGTTATTATTATTTATTCTTGGTTAGTAAACTCATTAATGGAGAATCCGGTTGTCCCTCAAAAGGACACATTGTTCAAATATTATGAAAACGTTGATTCTGTCTCTGATACTATTGATACCGTTACAAAGTAGTGGTCAGACAGGCTGGTATTCACTTCCAGGAAAATTTCCTGTTTATGATCAGGTTGATGTATTCTTCATGAATGCTGATACGGGGTTTGTCGGATGTGTAAATTCTGGATTATATAAAACTATTGATGGCGGTCACAATTGGGTAAAAATCCAGAACTCGGGGTATTATCCAAGGATTCGTTATTTCAAAAATAACAAAGTGATGTTTCAGATTCCGGGGAAAGGTGGAGTTACTCTTCGTAGTATTGATTCCGGATCAACATGGGAGACATTGGATCTTCCACCATTAGGAGATATTGATTTCCCAACTCCCGCTATAGGTTACGCTATATCGAGTAATCTTAGAGAAAGTTCTGCGGACACAGTCTTATACTTTTATGCAACTTCTGATAGTGGAAAGACATGGACACAAACATACCTACGGGGTAGTGAGACCCTCCTTGCTGGAAAACGCATTAAATTTCGTGACGAACTTCACGGTATGATAATCTATTCTAATTGGACAACTCCATATCCTGAATTTGCTGCTCAGGGACATAACCTACTTTATACCTCAGACGGAGGAAAAAATTGGTCTTTTGTTAATCTTTCTTTAGATCTACCAACAAAGATATCATTTATTAATGGTCGTTGGATATGTGGATATGGAGGTTCTTATTCATCAGACGAAGGTATACATTGGAATCATCCTCAAGTGTTTGGGCAACCCTCAAAATCACTCAGCGCATTGTATTTTAGTACATCTGAAACCGATACAATTTACGCTGCTAATGACGGTACTTTTGCAGACATTTTTCGATCGGTCGATGGCGGGGAGTCCTACTATCGGCAGAATGTCCCAGTATTTGATCACGGGAATACTTTTGATAATAAGGGTATTTGTGACAAAATTGCTACTCCATTGTCAAACATTGGTTATTTGGTAGGGCATAGTAATGATACATTAATTTATAAAACAATTGATGCAGGCGGTCCACCACTATCAGTTCGAGTGCAGTCAGAGCAATCTTTATATGTTTATCCAAATCCCACCACTGATTATATTATTATAGAAACTCAAGATTTCCCAACTCCAGTATTACTCGAAGTATATGATGCACTCGGACGCAAGGCGTTGAGTTTAGAAATTCCTGCATCGACAACTTCTTATCGTTTAGATATTAGCCAACTGGCCTCAGGAATGTATACAGTTAAGATCGCAGATAAAATTACAAGGTTCATTAAAGAATAGCAGCAACATTCCCCTAAAAACGAGGGTATTTTCAAAAAAGGTTCATATAGTCGAACTTTGGGGGAATAATTGGCGTTTACTATTGGCTTTTATAGAAAAAGTGCCCGAAGTGGGCTATAAGTCAAAGCGTTTTAAGGAGTTATAAATGGCTAAACAACAGACATTCGGCGATAAACAGAAAAAGCAATCGGTCGAACGCGTCGAGTTCGTACCTCAGCTTGGCAAAAAAGCTAAGCTCGTGCCGGTCCGTTTTATCGGCATTAACAAGAAAAATGCTGGCGACGGCTATATTTTCGAAGACCGCATTGCCCGTTTGGCTGAGCCCGAAGGCGGCGGAGATTCGATCATTATCTAAGTTTTAGAATAGAACAATGGCATTCCAAAAGAAACCAACAACGACCCCAGGCTCACGCCCAGGTCAGCCAGCAGGCCGCCCAGGCCAGCGCGGTGCTCGCGGTGCAGATCAGAAACGCGAACCGGCAAAGAAGAAAGTCGATCCGTTGAAGCTTCGTGGTATCACCTACGTCGATTATCGCGATATCCGCATTCTCGAGCGCTTCATTAACGATCGCGGCAAGATCCTGCCGAACCGTATCACTGGTGTCAGCACCAGCGGTCAGCGCCTTATCGAGCGTTCGATCAAGCGTGCTCGCCACCTGGCATTGCTTCCGTTCGTTGCAGCCGGAATGAAATAAGTCATAAGACAGAAAGAATACTACAATGGCAAGAGTTTGTGAATTAACAGGAGTCAAGCCGGTCGCGGGAAACCATGTGTCTCACGCCGTTAACCGCACGAAGACTCGTTTCATCCCGAATCTTCAGACCAAGCGCGTTTGGGATCCGGAGAATAACAAGTTCGTAAAGATCAAAGCGACTGCTCGCGCATTCCGTACCCTCGATAAAAAAGGGTTCGGCGCATTCAAGAAGTCGACTGTCGCTCGATAAGAAGTGTAATGCTTCGTGAAAGTCGCTTCCCTATCGGAAGCGACTTTTGCATTTTATGGAAAAAACCAACGGAGACGGTATTCTAAAAAAAATAGAACTTGCTATTCGGCGAGCCTTCATTTTTTTGCTCTCGCTTCGGTCAAGTAAAGCCAACCTAACCACCCTCCCTGATCTTGGTGATACTCCCACCATCCTTTTTCTACGTCAAGACCGTCTTGGCGATGCCATAATAACAACTCCGCTACTCATAGCTCTTCGCAATAAATATC
>DASTAO010000475.1:0-3691 GCA_035712525.1 Kapaibacterium sp. (SeqCode) | reverse complement strand
CCTCAGGAACAGCTTGCAACCTATATATCACCGCTTATTGAATTTTTCAAAGATCGCCCAGATGATCTTAAGCTAGCTATACGATTATTCATTAGCGATAAGCATATACCTCAAGAGTATGTCGCAGAGAATGACTCTGCTACGATAGCAGCGTTCATTAAGCGCAATATAGAATCGGCAACATTGGCCCCTGAGTCATTCACGATTGACTCGGAGATCGATTATCCTGTTTTTCTCGATGAATTAAAACAGGCTGGAATAAATCTCCCACCACCCGTAAAATTTAGATCGGACGATTCGATGCCTTATTCAAGGTCGTTGCCATTTGAGTTGTTTCTTAGCAACAAGGTAAAGGATCGAACGATCGACGAGTTATTCCATGGTAACACCTACGAATATGAACGAATGACTGCTTTGATCAATAACGCTCTTACTATTGACGAAGCAATACTAAATCTTGAAACGGTTCTTCATCTGCAAAATGCGCGGCCAACGCCGAAGCATTTGGCAAAGTTAGAATGTGCCATTAGAATGAAATTTTCATTACCGGAGTCTACTAATGCAATTCGTTGACGAAGCACATATAACGGTTGCGGCCGGTAAAGGCGGGGATGGGATCATTGCCTGGCGTCGCGAAAAGTACGTCCCGAAAGGCGGTCCTGCTGGTGGTGACGGTGGTTGGGGTGGTTCGGTGATCATGCTTGCCGATCCACAACTCTCGACACTTCTCGATTTTAAATATAATCGTAGCTACAAAGCTGAGAACGGCAATCCCGGTGATCAGAATAATTGTACTGGTCGTGATGGCAGAGATATCATCGTTCGGGTGCCGGTCGGGACACTAGTCAGAAATACAGAGACCGATGATATATTGGCCGATTTTGTGACTCCCTACGAGCAAATCACCATTGCAAAAGGTGGGCGAGGTGGTTTAGGAAACAACCGCTTCAAATCACCAACTAATCAAGCTCCACGCAAAAAAACCGATGGAAGAGCTGGTGAAGAATTCTCTCTTGAGCTTGAATTAAAACTATTAGCCGATGTCGCTTTAGTCGGTTTTCCGAATGCCGGAAAGTCTACATTGATCAGCCGCATCTCGGCCGCCAAGCCAAAGATCGCTGATTATCCGTTTACTACACTGGTTCCGAACCTTGGTATTGTTCAAGCGCCCGAAGATCATAGGTCATTTGTGGTTGCCGATATTCCGGGGTTAATTGAAGGGGCTAACGAGGGAAGGGGATTGGGGCATCAGTTCTTACGCCATATCGAACGAAGCGCAACGTTACTCTTTCTGCTTGATGGCTCAGACGAAACACAATCTCCGGAGGATGCTTATAAGATCCTCAAAAAAGAACTTGAGCTGTATGAAAAGTCATTACTGAAAAAACCTCGACTTGTCGTCATCACAAAGTCCGATTCGATTTCCGATGAGCGGATGAAAGAACTCTCGAAGTTACGGTTCGACCGAAAGAAGCCGCTTATTATTAGCGCGGTAGTGGGCAACAACATTGCGGAGTTAGTGAGTAATTTATGGGATATCATTAAAGAACGAAGAGCCTTATTAATAGGTACACCGAAGCAACCGGCAGCATGATCCTTCTGAGGAAAATACTGCAACCAAAAGAAAGGCATGTACGTAGGGAATTTCGATACGATATGTCCATACCGTTAGTATGAATAGCCCTGCCTAACGGAAGAGGCTTTACAAGGAGAGTGCCCAGAGTCGGACTCGAACCGACACACCATTGCTGGCGGCAGATTTTGAGTCTGCTGCGTCTACCAATTTCGCCATCCGGGCAGTCCTGAAAAGGATTAAGGATGAATTATGAGGGATGAATAACTTTGTAACTTACAAAGTAATTTCCAAAATCTCGAGTTCGATCGTGCCGGCCGGGACTTTTACCATCACCGTGTCGCCGATAACTTTGTTTAATAATGCCTTACCGATCGGCGAAGCGACTGAGATCTTGCCGCCTTCAAAATCAGCTTCTTCTGCCGATACCAACAGATAAATATTTTCCTTCTTTGTTTTCTTGTTCTTGACCTTTACGCGAGTCATCATTCCAACCTTATCGGTCGAGATCTGTGATTCGTCGATGATCGAAGAATTCGAAAGCGTCTGCTCCATCTTATGGATGCGCAACTCTAAGAGCCCTTGCTCTTCGCGGGCAGCATCATATTCGGCGTTTTCCGAAAGATCGCCTTGAGCCCGAGCTTCACCGATCTTTGCAGCGATCTCTTTTCGAGCAACGGTCTTCAGATGACGAAGCTCTGCTTCGATCTCCGATAACCGTTCTTTCGTTACATATACTTTGCCAGCCATATTGGTCGCTCTACAAAAAAGGAAGAAGGCATTTCGCTTGTTTTGGCGAAATACCCTCTTGATAAGTTTTTAAAACGATGGGAATAGTGGAAAGTGTTCCAAATAGGTTACATTGTCATTCTGAGCAAAGCGAAGAATCCCTTAAATTATTCGCGAATACCTCAGGGGATTCCTCACTTCGCTTCGCTCCATTCGGAATGACAATAAAAATTAGTTAGGGCATATCCGTTAAGGCATGCTCAATAATATTCTCAATAGTCCCATGCGAATGCCCTCCAAGCAAATGCCCAAGCTTTGTCCGCTTTGTCTCTAAGTAAGCAGCATTAGCTTCGCCGGCCGGAATCTCGATCCCAACTCGTTCGACTACTTCTAATCCATAGCTATCAAGCCCAACGATTTTCTTCGGATTATTCGTCATGAGCTTCATCTTATGGATGCCGAGATCCACGAGGATCTGAGCTCCGATGCCATAATCTCTTAAGTCAGCCTTGAAGCCGAGCGCTTCGTTCGCTTCGACCGTATCGGCACCTTCTTCCTGAAGTTTGTAGGCTTTGAGTTTATTAGCAAGGCCGATTCCTCGGCCTTCCTGGCGCATATAGAGAACTACACCACGACCGGCTTTTTCAACCATCATCATCGCAGCATGAAGCTGATCCTGGCAATCGCAGCGAAGCGAGCCGAGCGTATCGCCGGTGAAGCATTCGGAGTGAACCCTGACAAGCGGTGGTTCGCCGATACTGACTTCGCCTTTAGTCAAAGCGATATGCTCTTTGCCATCGACTTTATTTCGATACAAATGCAATTTGAAATCGCCGTAGTATGTCGGTAAGGTAACTTCGACAACTTTCTCGATAAGCTTTTCCCGTTTGGTTCGGTACTTGATCAGATCCTGAACTGAGATGAGTTTCATGTTATGCTCATCGGCAAACTTGCGTAATTGCGGCAAGCGCGCCATTGTACCATCTTCATTGAGGATCTCAACTAAGACACCGGCAGGGTAGAAGCCAGCCATTCTTGCAAGATCGACAGCAGCTTCGGTATGTCCGGCCCGACGCAACACTCCTTCTTCGACGGCGCGAAGCGGGGAGATATGTCCGGGGCGGGCAAAGTCGCGGGCCTGAGCTTTGTGATTTGCTAATGCCCGGACGGTTGCAGCCCTGTCGCTCGAAGAAACTCCAGTAGTTGTACCGTGAACATAGTCCACTGTGACGGTAAACGGTGTACCATGGATCGCGGTATTGACATCGACCATCATCGGGAGATCGAGTTCGCGGGCTCTGGCTTCGGTGATCGGAGCGCAAAGCACACCACGGCCATATTTGATCATGAAGTTGATCGTTTCCGGTGTCGCGACTTCTGCAGCCGTAA
>DASTAO010000474.1:0-3826 GCA_035712525.1 Kapaibacterium sp. (SeqCode) | reverse complement strand
CCTTCGGCGCTCTTCGCTTCTTTCGGAAGGCCGACGCCACGAAGATAATTCTGATCGTGAGCGATCTTGACGATGAGCGATGAATCGAGCCCGAGCTTATCTTTTGCGATCGATGCGATCTTCCTAATGCTGCTTCCTTCAGGAATGGTGATCTCGAAGATGAGCGCGAATTCAGTACCGGTAAGCCGTGATAATATTTCAGCATTCGAAAGTCCCTGTGCAATACGGTAACTTCCGGGCTGGATCTTCGAGCCTGCTCCTTCGATACGGGCAGCAAGCTTGAAGAAGAACTTCGAACGGATCGTATGATGTGCTGCAAGCGAATCGGCAACAGTTGAAACCGAAGAGCCTTTCGGGATATAGATGATCGTGTTCTTTTCCGGATACGTAGGATTATTCCAAAATAAGATCGCATAGCTTGCTATTGCCAAGACTATGAGTATGCCGACAACGGATAGTATTATTTTTTTCATTGGGTGAGAAAACGGAACACGGATTTAACGGATGTAACGGATTTTCACGGATTATTATTGATCGGACATTTTTTTCAGATGCTCGAGACGCTCGGGTTCGAACTTTACACAATAATCATCTTTTAAAAGTAACTGATATGCTTTTTGAAAATGCGGCAAGGCTTCTGCTTTTCTATCGAGAGCATATAATGCTTCGGCGAGTTCGTTCTCTATCCAGCCATTTTGTTCTTTATCCGACTCCAGTTTCTTTGATACTTCTTCCATAAGCATAAGCGCTTCTGCAGGTTTGCCAGATAAGGTCAGCGCCTTTGCTTCGTCTTTTATTGTGTAGATGTCTGCTTTCCCGTATTGCTCCAGCTGCAGTTCTGCCAGCAAATGAAAGTAATGATAGGCAGATGCATAATCTTTTAGCCTAAGATAGCTTTCGCCGATGTTATTATAGAGTGCGTGAAGCCAGGCTTTTTGCATGGTATCTTCATTAGCCATCTCGATACCTTTTAAATTCCACTCTACCTGCTCTTTCGGATCGCTTTTGGCGATGGCAACCATGTGGACAGCGTCGATGGCATAGCCCATTTTATGAATATTTTTTCCGATCTCTACTGCTTCGGTGAACAACGGAAGTGCTTTTGCTTGATCATTCGCAGAATTAAAAGTCCTTCCCCGTTCAAGTAGGTATCGTACCTTTACCAAAGCCAAGTCGCTGGTTAATTGCCTCTCAACAGTATCGAGTAGTTTATGCGCTTCGGTAAAATTTTCCTGCAAGGAATAGGTACGAGCGATTTGTGTCAGTAACTCGAGATAATACGACTTGTCACCCGATGATTCGGCCTTCGGGACAAGCTCGAGAAATTTCGCCCTTGTTGTAGCGGGGTCATTAAAATTCCAAAGCTTATTGATAACTGGTAGCGCTGGTTGTGCGCTTGATGAATCGGGTTCTGCCATAAGTAGCGATGAAATAAGAATGATGAAATATGAGAATTTCATGGGAGCAAAGATACGTCTTTTAAACAGAAAAAGTCGGGATACCTAAGCGTCCCGACTTTTTCATCACTACCCATTACTTATGAAACAAGAAACACTTTATTTGTTCGACTTCTGGATGTCGACTTCAACACGGCGATTAAGCATGCGTCCTTCTGGTAAGTTATTGTCGAACTTCGGATCACGCTTACCTTGTCCTGCTACGTTGGTATTGACCGGTAGTTTCGTCGTTGCTTGCAATGCTTTACGAGCTTCGTCGGCACGAGCTTCGGAAAGTGCCTGGTTGTAATCGTCGGCGCCGGTATTATCGCAGTAGCCGGTTACCGTCAATCCTTTTGCATCTTTCGAAATACTTTCGCCGATGAGGTTGATCATCTGGCTGGCGCGGGGATTGATCTCATGACGATCGAAATCGAAGGAGAGCATCGCAAATTTTTCGAGCTTTGCATTTTCAACTGCCTTCGAGACCACGCGAGTCATGCCATCGATCAAATACTTGTGGCCTTCGGAGTCAAAGATATTCATAACATAATGAAGCGGCTGACCGACATAGTTCTGAGCATTCGGGATCGCGATCGTAAGGATATGCGGCGGTGTTCCGCGGCCGCTATCGGCAACACCAAGCGGCATTCCGTTCTGATCGGCCATCACTTCCCAGCGAGCAATGCTCACACGAGGATCGGCATCGACTGATGTTTCGAAACGAATGCGAGTCTCACCAACCGGCAACGTCTGTTTATTCTCGATCTTCACCGGCTCGGTGATGCGCGGATCGCTCGAAGCAATTTCTACGCGGCGGTTTTCTTCCATGCCGGCTTTGGTAACCGGATTCGTCGGCAACTCAGGGAGATTACGCTGATCGACGACGATGCGCTTTGGATCGATATTCCAGGTCTTTACTAAATAATCGCGAACAGCCATCGCGCGATTTCTCGAAAGCTCGATATTATTACGCTCTTTTCCGCTATTAGAATTCGTACCGGTTAATGTAATTGTAGCAGTCGGAATATCCTTCATTCTTGAACCAAGCACATCGAGCACGGCATGATTTACTTCATCTTCTTTCTTGCCTTCAAGCATTGAAGTATTGAAGCCTGTTGCACCCATTTTGCTGTAACGCTCGGGTACCTGTGCATTATCGTAATCAAAGAAGATATACGGCAATAGCGGCATCGAAGAGCGCGAGCGGGTTACCTGCTCGGCAACAGTCGGGTCCTGCGTTGCATCGCCATTCGGAAGCACACCTTTTGCAGTGATGCTTAGTTTCGGTGCAGGCGGCGGCGGCTCGACAGGCTTTTCATCTTTACCGATATCGAATTTTACCGATAAGGCAACTCGCAGGGTCGATACTTTCAGATCGCCCTGATCACCACCAAGATTGGTAAACGGAAAACTATAGAATGCTTCGGGAGTAAGCCATACCGAATGTTTATCATTGATCGGAATGTCATAGCCCGCACCAGCACCGATCGAAGCATAGACACTACCGGTACCCGGAAGGTCTTTGCTTGAAGAACTGGCATCGCTTGAAGTACCACCGGTTGCATACGTTTTTTTGATCATGGTGGCGATCGACGGGCCGGCAAGAATATGAAAATTTCCCAGGACGGCATATTTGGCAAGAATATCGACTCCGATAGTCTGGACATTATAGGCAAAATTCTTAATCTGGTTTGAGGCCCCGATCGGAGTACCATCGCTGAACGATCCGCTGAAATCATTATAGTGAATTCGCGGAACGAGCATCCATTTACTGGCAAGTGGAATTTCGAGCATTGCAAAAAAGGTCGGAGCCGCGCCGAAGCCACTCGTATAATTATTGGAGGTATCGGTATAGACACCGGAAGCGAAGTTCATATTAATACCGGCACCGAGCCCAAGGGTGAGACGGTGTGGGTAGGTAATTTCTTCTTTCTGTTCCATTGCATCAGCGCCGGTTTGAGCGAGAGATGAAGTGGTAAAAGAAAGTAGAAAAGCAAAAGATACTAGTATTTGTAAGCGAAGGTTACTCTTCATTATTGGTTGAGAGTTTGGTAAACACAATACCGTACGGTTCGCTAAAGAGAGTGTAACGGGAGTTATAAATTATATTTTATTCATAAATATCGCGACACGCTCTGCACCGAAACATCACCGGTACATAGCCAAACGTGATAATTTTAATAAAATTCCACTTTAACCCACTTTTATTTCAATTTATTGTCTTTCAACTATCATTTCAGCTAGGGTGTTGTATTTCGCCGATGACTTTGCCGAATATCCTGACAGCGCTCCGCATTCTTCTGGCGCCGCTCTTCTATATACTGTTCGCGGTTACGACGCCGCCACTATATGGATGGGCGGTCATCGTGTTCGTTGTTGCGGCTGTG
>DASTAO010000473.1:0-5474 GCA_035712525.1 Kapaibacterium sp. (SeqCode) | reverse complement strand
TGGTATCCCCTCCACAAACCCATTTAAAGGAAACACTTCTGATTTTAAAGAGGAGATCTATGCCTATGGCCTGCGAAATCCGTGGCGCTTTTCCTTTGATAAGGTTACAGGTAAATTGTGGTGTGGAGATGTCGGGCAGGGAGCATGGGAGGAAGTCGATACCATCGAACTTGGTAAGAATTATGGTTGGAATATCATGGAAGGCAAGCACTGTTATAACGCTTCTGATTGTGATCAAACAGGCCTCACATTACCTGTCTTAGATTATCCTCATGGAGCAGAGGTTTCTATAACCGGTGGATATGTCTATCGTGGGTCTCGGCTACCAGAACTACAAGGCAAATATCTCTATGGCGATTATGGCTCCGGAAAAATTTGGGCGATCACCGATGCAAGCCCCGTTACTAATCAATTAGTCATTTCAGGTGGTATTAATATCAGTTCGTTCGGCGTTGCTCCGGATAATGAAGTATTAGTAGTTGGGATTGGTACGGGCCGTCTATATAAAATTGTAAATACGAGTTCTGTTGCTGAACACTCTGTGAATAGATCTTTCACTTTGCGGCTTGCTTCAAATAAGATCGTCCGATCGGTTTCGACTCTTATTGGCTATGTTGATCTTACCATTCCTACAACTTTGATTTCTGCTTCCCTCGTTGATATGCTTGGTAACGAATTTGCTTTACCAAACTCGGCAAATTCTTCGGCTGGTATGGTTAGTCTTGATCTCAAGCCCATCGCCTCACAACTCGCGCCCGGAATGTATTTCCTTCGAGTTTCAGATGGCAAACAAGCGATCAGCAATAAGATTGTTGTGGAATAAATTAATGCAGACTGTTACTTGTTTGCAAAAAAAGTGTTTTATTGTAGTCGGCGGTTTACTGCCTCTGTGTTGTTCGTAGTGTACTTCCCCTGTTATCACTAGGTCATAAGAATCTGACCCTTTTTTGCAGAAAGGGTACGGTACTATTATACAGAATGGAGTGCCCATTCTGCATTTTTTATTTTTTTTGCGTTCAAATGAAAAACAATAGAGTGTTGATATGTTGGTTGGTTTTGTTGATGCTACTCACACATGATTTGGCATCAGCACAATTTGTTCTGAATGACCGTTTTCCACGGTTACCAACGTTTCATGGAGCTACGGACATGAAATTGTATCCTGATGGAAGCCATCGATTTGTTGCAGTATCCCAAGGAGGGACAGCATCTGTAATTGTCGATACTCCGAATGTATCTAATGCTTCTGTTATCCTTGATCTAAGCGACAAGATATCGTTTGGTTCTGAATCGGGTTTATTGGGATGCGCATTTGATCCGTTATTCATCTTCAATCATTACATTTATTTTTCTTACACCGAACTCGATACTAATTCGAAGACAAATTTATGTATTTCTCGATTTATTGCAAGCGGGAGCAGGTTCGATACAATTCTTCGATCGACCGAGCAAAGTATTCTGAAAATTCCGTTGCCGACTGACCATCACCATAGTGGTTGTTTATGCTTTGGTCCGGACGGATACTTATATATAGGGTGCGGCGATGGGGGATTGAGTGGCGACCCGACACACAATGCTCAAAACCTTAAAGTACTATTAGGAAAAATTCTTCGGATCGATGTTGCTTCTAAGGAAACCGGGTATGCTATTCCCTCTACCAACCCCTTCAGTGGTGATTCTACTGGGATAAGGCAAGAAATCTATGCCTATGGTTTTCGAAACCCCTGGAGATTTTCATTTGATACAAAGACCGGTACAATGTGGTGTGGTGATGTTGGTGAAACCATTCTGGAAGAGATCGATACGATTGAAGCGGGTAAGAACTACGGCTGGAATATCATGGAAGGTTCTAATTGCTTTGTGTCTGATAGCTGTGATAAGACTGGACTAACAATGCCCATTTGGGATTATAAACATGATACTTACCTTGTTGCGGTTATTGGGGGAAATGTCTATCGTGGGAAAAAATTGCCGCAGTTACAGGGGAAATATATTTTTGCTGACTTGTCTGGAATTGTTTGGGCTTTAACTCCGAGAGAATTAATTAATATTGAGGTCATCGATACCCAATGGGCATTTGGATTAACTGGCTTCTGCGCTGATTGGAATGGCGAGCTCATTATAATATCACCTGGAACTGGGCGCTTCTTTTCGATCGATAGTGTAATCCCTGCAGCTGTCACCATTCATAACTCTGATTTTCAAATTAAAGCAATTCCAACCGTTATTTCCAAACAAACCTCCTCTCTTTCAGTACAGATTCAGTCACCATTAGGAGAGCGTTTGCACTTTGATCTGGCAGATGCACTCGGGAAGGAAATTTCACTGGGTGACTATGTGACATCGTCAGAACAAATGGAATATAAACTGGACTTAGATAAGGAACGTCACTTCCTAACAGAAGGTCTATATTTCCTTCGAGTGAATAATGGCTTGACGGTCCATACAATAAAATTAATTATTCAATAATCTATCTATCGCTTCAGCCACCCTAACTCCATCCAACGCTGCACTAATAATTCCTCCGGCGTAGCCAGCGCCTTCGCCGCAGGGGTAGAGGCCTTTGCAATCGGGATGCTCGAGGGTTTCCGTATCGCGTGGGATGCGGATCGGTGAACTGGTTCTTGTCTCAACTCCGAGGATCACTGCTTCGTCAGTAAGATAATCGGTCATCTTCTTTCCGAATTCTTGGAAGCCCTGTTGCAGGCGTTTTGAAATTGCTGGTGGGAGTAATTCGTGTAATGGGGATGAGACCATTCCGGGTTGGTAACTCGAGTTGGGAAGCGATGTAGATACCCTGCTATTTATAAAATCAGTTAATCGTTGCGCCGGTGCTGCTTGGGTGCCACCTCCGGCAGTAAAGGCCATTCGCTCAAGTTCGCTTTGATATTCTACTCCGGCAAATACTCCGTGAGCTTCATATGGCTTTAGATCTTCCATGTCGATTGCTACGACTATTCCCGAATTAGCGAACGGTGAATCGCGGCGAGAGAGGCTCATTCCATTAAGTACCAGTTCACCGGGTGCTGTTGCCGCCGGTATAATAAATCCACCGGGACACATGCAGAACGAGAACACTCCTCGCTCTGAAGCTTGAGCCACCAGTTTATAGCTTGCTGCCGGCAGATTCGGGTCGCGAGTTGACGAATGGTATTGATCTTTATCCACCATTAGTTGAGGATGCTCGACTCGAACTCCCATCGCGAATGGTTTAGCTTCAATGGTAATATTTTTTGAGTGCAGTAATCGAAAGATATCTCGTGCAGAGTGGCCGGTGGCGATTATTACTACATCAGCAAGAAATTCTTTTCCATCTCTCGTTTGTACACCAAGAATAGTTTTATTATTAATAATAAGATCGGTAACAGCGCTATTAAAATGAATCTCTCCGCCAGCTTTTAGGATGCTTTCACGCATTGCGGCTACAACCTTTGGGAGATTATTCGAGCCAATATGCGGGTGGGCATCGATCATGATATCCGGATGTGCACCATGAGCTACTAATACTTGCAGTGCTTCTTCGACATTACCACGTTTTGTCGAGCGGGTATAAAGCTTTCCGTCGGAATATGTCCCCGCACCACCTTCACCGAAGCAATAATTACTGTCTGGATTTACAATACCTTCTTTTTGGATGGCAGCAAGATCGCGTCGCCTTGCTTGAACGTCTTTGCCTCGTTCAAGGATGATGGGCCTTATTCCTCGTTCGATCAGTTTTAAGGCCGCGAACATTCCGGCAGGGCCAGCGCCGACAATGATAACTCGCTTTGAATTGGACGTTACTTCTTTATACTCTGCAACGATCGGTTTCTGGGTAGGTGGCGCTTCATCTATATAAATGTCAGTTTGCAAACGAACGCGAACGTTTTTCGAGCGGGCATCGATCGAGCGTTTCTTGACTCTGAGGGAGGTTATATGGTCTTCGGAAACGGCAAGCTCTTTAGCCGCCTGGGTTATTTGGGCAGCTTTGTCATCGGCGGTTGCGGGCGAGAGAACAAGTTCGATCGTTTTTTTCACGGTGCAAATTTACGGCTTTCTGTGTTATAGTGTCTGATGAGCCAGATTGTTGTCATAGCGTTCTATAAATTCGTCCCATTGCCGGATTTTGAGGAGCTAAAGCCCAAACTGAAGTCTAACCTCGCCGCTATCGGGGTAAAAGGCACGATTCTGCTTGCCTCAGAGGGGATAAACGGAATGCTTGGCGGTTCGCAGGATGAGATCGATGCAGCCCTCGCGTTGCTGCACTCCGATGAACGATTTGCCGATCTGGAGCATAAAGTGTCTTATACCGAAAAGATACCATTTGAAAAACTGAAGGTGCGGCTCAAGCGAGAGATCGTTGCTCTCGGTGTCCCGACGGTAAACCCCTTGTTAAAAGTTGGGACCTATATAAAACCGAAAGATTGGAATGCCCTTATCACCGATCCGGAAGTGATCGTCATCGATACCAGAAATGATTTCGAATATGAATACGGGACGTTCAAAAATGCCATCGATCCTAAAACAGAATATTTCCGTGATTTCCCAAAATTCGTAGCCAACGAATTAGACCCCCAGAAACACAAGCGAGTTGCAATGTTTTGCACTGGTGGTATTCGCTGTGAAAAAGCGACAAGCTATTTATTAGATCAAGGGTTTGAAAACGTCTACCATTTGCAAGGTGGTATATTAAAATATCTTGAAGAGATACCAAAAGAAGAAAGCCTATTTGAAGGTAATTGTTTTGTGTTCGATGATCGCATTTCCCTCGATCATGATCTGAAATAATATTACAAACAATTCACAGACAATTCATCAACTTTCTTAAACTTTGGCGCGGTTCTTTCGTCTGTATTTTATAACTGACATAAACGAAAGGAATCGTTATGAAGAACCTACTGAAATTATTAGTGCTTGCTACAATACTCTCATTTACAGAAGTAGCCTCTGCGCAAGTTGGATTTGGCATTTACTTTGGCACTCCACCGCCACCGCCTCCAGTACGACGCGAAGTGATCGTCGTTCGCCCCTATCCTGAAGCTGTTTGGGTGCCGGGATATTGGAGTTATGATTATGGCGTAAGAAATTACGTTTGGGTCGGAGGCCGGTGGGATCGACCACCTCATCCGGGAGCAATATGGCGCGGAGGAACATGGCGACATCAACCAAAAGGTTATTACTATGCTCCGGGACATTGGAGTAGGGGCAGAGGTCGCGGACATCGGTAAAATGCAAACTTAAGAACAAGGGTAATATTCAGTTGCCCTTGTTTGTTTTAAAGCCGTCTAAAAACCCAATTACGTAGTTTGATATAAACGTATATGCAACACTATCAATACATTATCATAGGCGGTGGGATGGCTGCCGATAGCGCTGTCAAAGGTATCCGAAGCGCCGACACGGCTGGCAGGATCGCTATCTTTTCTGCCGATACGGATAAACCATATAATCGTCCGCCGCTATCGAAAGCACTTTGGAAAGGCGGCTCATTTGAC
>DASTAO010000472.1:0-8911 GCA_035712525.1 Kapaibacterium sp. (SeqCode) | reverse complement strand
TGCTCGCTTGGGACGGCACACCCATTACCTTTCCCGAATGGGGGTACGTTGGGTTTGGCCGCTTTCAACGTCGGGATTTTCGCTTAAGCAGCCTCACACAATCTTCTGCATTCAGCGCCGAAGATTCGCTCTTTGCAGAAGCCGGTAAACATGAGATATTTACTCCCGTTAAAGTCTATCCGAGAATGACAGTAAGTGAGCTCGTCGGATTGGTACCGGAGGCGAGTTTATGATTACCCCACCAAGCGTTGCCCTCAAAGGCCGCAACCCGGATGTACTGACCTGCATCGCTAACCTTTCTAACGACGAGGTCTTCACGCCGCCGGAGTTCGCGAATAGAATGCTCGATACCTTAGCCGAGGCCTGGGCCGCGAATAATAACGGAGCGAATATTTGGGCTGATAGCTCTCTCCGTTTTCTTGATCCCTGTACGAAATCCGGTGTATTCCTTCGTGAGATAACCAGTAGGCTCACCGAAGGACTGAAGAACGAAATTCCCGATCTGCAAGAGCGAGTCGATCACATCCTGAAAAATCAGGTGTTTGGCATTGGCATCACCCATCTTACAAGCCTGCTTGCACGGCGAAGTGTGTATTGCTCAAAACATGCTAACGGAAAGCATTCCATTGCAGATAATTTTACTGATGATAGCGGCAACATCTGGTTCGAGCGAATGGAGCATAGTTGGGGCGAAACAAAATGCGAATTTTGCGGTGCTCCTCAAGCGATCTTAGATCGTGGTGATGAAGTGGAAAACTATGCTTACGCTTTCATCCACACTGATAATATCAAAGCTCGGCTTGCCGAGATATTCGGAGACGATATGCAATTCGATGTAATTATTGGAAACCCACCATATCAGTTAGCTAGCGATGGAGGTACCCGTGACGTGCCAATATATCAGCAATTTGTTGAACAGGCGAAGGAGCTTCAGCCACGGTTTCTTTCTATGGTAATTCCATCGCGGTGGATGGCATCTGGTCTTGGACTTAGTGAATTCCGCCAAGCAATGCTCAGCGACAAGCATATTCGCGAACTAGTAGATTACCCATCAGCAAACGAAGTTTTTCCTGGCGTGGAAATAAAGGCTGGAGTATGTTATTTCCTTTGGGACTCATCTTACGTTGGTGAGTGTGGTGTTAGAACTGTTCGCGGGGATGAGGTAACCGGACCTGTAAGACGTAATTTAGGTGAATACGATGTTTTTGTCCGCGATGCACGTGCAGTAACGATACTCAACAAAGTACTGGCATATGATGAACCGTCCGTCAACACTATCCTCGCTCGAGATAAAGAGTTTGGATGGACGTCTAACTTCGATGAGTTTCACAATAACGAGCGCTCAGGTGACGTACCACTTTACTATATAAGAAAAATGAAGCGCTCTGTGGGGTACATTAGAAGACAAGAAATTACAAAAAGCTCACAGCTTATAGATACTTGGAAGTTACTAGTTCCTAAGGCTGGCTCTGATGGGGGGCAGAAACTGCCAGATATAGTTTTAGGAAAATCTTTGATTGCTCCATCTCCTTCGGTCTGCACACAGTCATTCCTCTTTTTTTACCTCAAAACACGCAAGGCTGCCGAGAGTCTCCAAAGCTATTATACGACGCGATTCTTTCGCTTCCTTGTTTCGCTTCGAAAAATCACCCAAGACGCGACGCATTCAACCTATGCCTGGGTACCTATACAGTCTTGGGACCGTAATTGGACAGACAAAGATCTTTTTTCAAAGTACAATATTACTCAAAAAGAACAGGAATTTATTGAGACCCAAGTCCGATCAATGAACATCGACAATGACAACGATGAGTAAATCCATCGAAGAAATCCTTACCCCGCAAACACATGGGAAGTGAAATAATCATCTATCAAACCGAGGACGGTAAGACTCGGATCGAGACGCGGCTTGAAGATGAGACGGTGTGGTTAACGATTGACCAACTGTCGGATCTTTTTCAGAAAAGCCGCTCCACGATCAATGAGCACATACTCAATATATATGAAGAAGAGGAGTTGGACGAAGCCATCACAATGAGAAAAATCGGAATTTCCGATTTTTCTACCAAACCCACCAATTTCTATAATTTGGACGTTATTATATCGGTCGGCTACCGTGTCAAGAGCATTCAAGGCACGCGGTTCCGTCAATGGGCAACGCAGCGGCTCAGAGAATATATAATCAAAGGATTTACGCTCAATGACGAACTGCTCAAGCAAGCAGGGGGCGGAAATTACTTCGATGAACTGCTTGCCCGCATTCGGGACATCCGTTCATCGGAAAAAGTATTTTGGCGTAAGGTGCTTGATATATTCTCTACCAGTGTTGATTATGACCCGAAATCAGAATTAGCGGTATTATTTTTTCAGACGGTACAAAACAAAATGCATTGGGCCGCCCACGGAAATACTGCGGCGGAAGTGATCTATAAGCGTATCGACTCAGGCAAACCGAATTTAGGCCTTACGAATTTTAAGGGCAAGAACCCGACAAAGCAGGAAACTCAGACCGCAAAAAACTATCTGAGTGAAGCAGAACTCAATATTCTTAATCGTATAGTATCGGCCTATCTTGAATTTGCTGAGTTGCAAGCCCTGAATCGCAAGGTGATGTATATGAACGATTGGTCCGGGCGGCTCGATGACTTTCTTCGAATGGCGGGCAATGAGATTCTGGATCATCCGGGCACTGTTAGCCACGATGCAGCAGTAAAAAAAGCTTCAACCGAATATGAAAAGTATAAAGAGCTGCACAAGAACGATCTTAGCGAAGGTGAGAAGCATTTTATAGAGCATCTGGAGAGTATTGAAAAACGCCTTCCCTTACAAAAGACAAAGAAGAAATGAGTAAGTCCATCGAAGAAATCCTTACCCCGAAACCCGAAGTCCATCCTCGAATTTATGCCTATTCAATTACTGATGAGGCACATAAAGGCCTGCTCAAAGTCGGACAGAGTATCCGTGATGTAAAGCGGCGGGTTGCCGAGCAGCTTAAGACTGCTGCGATCAAAAATTATAAGATCGAGCTTGATGAATCAGCCGAGCGTGAAGACGGCACGATCATTACCGATCATGAAGTGAGAGCAGCGCTCGTCAGGAAAAAATTCGAGAATCCGGAGCTTGAATGGATGCGCTGTACGGTAAAGGATGTGAAAACAGTTCTCACTGAACTGCGCACCGGCCAGCGATTCAGTGGTACCCACTCCGACACCTTCCCAATGCGTGCCGAACAACAGGCTGCGGTGCAGAAGACCCACGCCTACTTCCATTCGATCTGGAAGGAAGACATGCACGCGGTCCCACGTTTTTTGTGGAATGCAAAAATGCGTTTTGGTAAAACGTTTACTGCCTATCAACTTGCCAAGAAGCTTGGCGCCAAACGTATTCTCGTGGTGACATTTAAACCGGCGGTCGAGGATGCATGGCAGACTGATCTTGAAAATCATGTTGACTTCGATGGCTGGCAGTATATGTCGAAGAGTTCTGGCACTGACCCGAGCAACGTCACGAGCAGAAAACCGCTCGTTTATTTCGGTTCTTTTCAGGATCTACTCGGACGTGATAAGCTTGGAAACATCAAAGCGAAGAACGAGTGGATCCACACTGTGAATTGGGACTTAGTAGTTTTCGACGAGTACCACTTCGGTGCATGGCGCGATACCGCGAAGGAGTTGTTCGAAGGCGAGGAGGAGGAAGAACACATTGAGTATTCGAAAGGGCTCGAAGCAGTAAACGCTGATCTTGAAAGTCATTTAAAGGAATTCCTGCCGATCACAACGAAAGCTTATCTGTACTTATCGGGCACTCCATTCAAGGCTCTCGCGACCGGCGAGTTTATCGAGGAGCAGATATTCAATTGGACCTACACCGACGAGCAACATGCTAAAGAAGAGTTTGGTAGAGTAAACCCTGGCAAGTGGAATCCTTATGGGGCGTTGCCACAAATGCGGTTGCTTACGTATCAGATGCCGGAAGAACTCATCTCCATTGCCAGTGCCGGAGAATTTGATGAGTTCGATCTCAATGCATTCTTTGAAGCCTCGGGTATTGGCAAGAAGGCGCAGTTCAAACACAAGAGCGATGTACAGAAGTGGCTCGATATCATCCGAGGGGAATACAAGCCGCAAACGGTTGAATTTCTAAAGACGGGTACACGGCCGCCATTTCCCTATTCAGATGTACGCTTGCTGCCTTATTTGCAGCACTCGTTCTGGTTTTTACCGAACGTTGCAGCGTGCCATGCAATGGCAAATCTGTTGGCAGAAAGGCAAAACATTTTCTGGCATGAGTACGACACAATCGTTGCTGCCGGTACCGATGCCGGCATTGGGTTGAACGCTTTACCGCCGGTGCGAGAAGCTATCGGCAGTGGCTTTACTACAAAGACCATCACGCTTTCGTGTGGCAAGTTAACGACCGGTGTAACTGTTGCACAATGGTCATCGATCCTCATGCTTCGAAACTTGAAATCGCCAGAGACCTATTTTCAAGCGGCATTCCGTGTACAATCACCGTGGTCGATAAAAAATCCAAACGGCGATGATCCGAATGAAGAAGAAGTGCTCAAACCGGTCTGCTTCGTTTTCGATTTTGCACCAACCCGGGCACTGAGGCAACTCTCGGAATATGGCATAGGGCTTTCACCAAACGAACCGAATCCTGAAAACGCAGTGAAAGATTTGGTGTCATTCTTGCCTGTTCTTGCCTATAACGGAGCAGAGATGATCCAATTGGATGTAGGCGGTATCTTGGATTACGCAATGGCTGGGACTACCGCAACACTGCTTGCGCGCAAATGGCAGAGTGCGTTGCTTGTTAATGTAGATAATTTCACATTACAACGCGTCCTCGACAATCCTGAGGCCATGGCCGCTGTAGAGCGTATCGAGGGTTGGCGAGCCCTCGGAGACAACATCATCGAGACGATCATCAACAAGAGCGAGAAGATCAAAGAACTCAAGAACAAGGCAAAGAAAAAAGACTTAACAGAGAAACAAAAAAAGCAACTCACTGAAGCAGAGAAAGAATTCAAATCGAAGCGAAAACTTGTTCAGGAGAAGCTGATCAAATTTGCAGCTCGCATACCCGCCTTTATGTACTTAACCGATTTTCGTGAGAACACGCTTCAGGATGTCATCACTAAGATCGAGACCGATCTGTTTACAACTGTTACCGGCTTGACGGTAGCAGACTTTAATCTATTGGTGCAACTGAAGGTGTTTAACACCGAACAGATGAACCAAGCAGTTTTCGCATTCCGTCGTTATGAAGATGCTTCGTTACGCTATACAGGCATTGAAAGCCATGAAGGGTTGGCTACCTACGGACTTTATGATACTGTGGTTGCAGTGGAAGCTCATTAAAGCAGAAAATATTTTTTCCACAATTTATACACATATCATATATTTATGATATTTTAATTTGGATTTTTCTGATTTATTTCGTATATTTGTAGCATAACATTTAAGCACAAAATGTGCATTACGAGCCCGCCCTGGCGGGCTCTTTACATATAGGGTAGAAAAGTGAGGGGGTACACGAGTTCGGATGATATATAATGAGTTACAAGGGGTAGATTGACCGAAAGAAACAGAGCCGGAACCTCGCCGTATCTCCTCTGTTCATAACAGCCAATATACCAGCGTACCGATCTTTTGAAGCAACTCTTAACCTCAATGCGCTCCGGCGCGATCACCGTTCGTGATGTCGATGCACCGGAACATCCGAAACGCTCCGGCGTCATTGTCCGAAATTATGTAAGCCTTATTTCTGCCGGCACGGAAAAAATGTCCGTCGAGCTTGCGCGGGCTTCGATGGTCGAAAAAGCGAAAAGTCGCCCCGATGATGTCAAAAAAGTATTAGCTGAGATAAAGCAGCAGGGTTTTTGGACGACTTACAATCGAGTGATGAATAAACTCGATACTCCGAAGGCAATGGGCTATTCCTGTGCCGGAGAAGTGATCGCTGTAAGTCCGGATGTCGATGATCTTCGTCCCGGCGATAGAGTTGCCTGTGGGGGACAAGGTGCGAATCACTCTGAAGTCGTCAGTGTCCTGAGAAATCTTTGTGTGAAAATTCCGAATGATGTAGGCTATGAAGACGCCTGTTATACGACGCTCGGCGCGATCGCAATGCAGGGTGTTCGTCAGGCTGAAGTAACATTTGGCGAGACAGTTGCTGTAATAGGACTCGGCCTTGTTGGCCAGCTTGCTTGTGGCATTGCCAAAGCTGCGGGTTGCGTTGTTATCGGTATCGATCTTGATGAAGAAAGTGTAAAGATCGCGAAAGCTAATAATGCTCATTATGCCTTTAGTCGAAAAGAGGATAACCTTGTTGATAAGATCAAGTCGCTCACTTCCGGATTTGGAGTAGATGCGATCTTAATTACGGCAGCAACAAGCTCGAACGATCCGATAGAATTTTCTGCACAGATTGCTCGCGATAGAGGCCGCGTCGTGATGGTCGGTGTTACAAAGATGGATATCCCAAGAGATCCATTCTACATGAAAGAGCTTGACTTCAGGCTTTCACGATCCTACGGTCCGGGACGATATGAATCGTCGTACGAAGAAAAAGGAATTGATTACCCGATCGGCTATGTCCGCTGGACCGAACGCCGCAACATGCAGGAGTTTGTTCGTCTGCTTAGCGAAAAGAAAGTAGAGCCTTCAAAGATCACTACTCACCGCTTCCCTATCGTCGATGCGCAGAAAGCATACGATATGATAGCGGGCGAAGTAAAGGAGCGATATCTTGGGATCGTACTGACATATCCAAAGGACGAGGGCGGAAAGACTCTGAGAAAGGATGAAGGCGGAAGGATAAAGGATGAAATTTTTTCTCCGTCCGTTCCGAGAGTTGGTTTTATTGGGGCAGGAAATTTTGCCCAGGGTTTTCTTCTTCCGACTTTAAAGGAGACTGCCGAACTCGTCATCGTCGCAAATGAGACCGGTGCATCTTCCGAAGATGCAAAAACGAAATTCGGATTTGCCCGCTCGACGACAAGTCCGGAAGAAGTGATCGCATCGAAGGATGTAAACACTGTTTTCATTGCAACGCGGCATAATAATCATGCCGACTTAATATGCAAAGCCCTTGAAGCAGGAAAGAACGTCTTCTGCGAAAAGCCGATGGCACTGACATTCGAAGATGCTGCACGAGTTGCAAAAACATATTCGGATCATCCGTCACAATTCCTCATCGGATTTAATAGAAGATTTTCACCACTTGTAGAAAAGACAAAAGAATTATTTGGTGATCCGCATACACCGAAGATGATCTTTTATAGGGTCAATGCGGGCCCTATACCAGCCTCGAACTGGACACAGGATGAAGAGATTGGCGGCGGAAGGATCATCGGTGAAGTCTGCCACTTCATTGATACGGCTGCTTATCTGGCGAATGACTCACTACCAAAGTCAGTCGTTGCAAAACATATCTCGTCGGGACGCAATGATGCAGTTGATCATGATACCATTTCGATAATGATCGATTACGAAGATGGCTCGGTTGTAACGATCCTCTACATTGCCAATGGTGATAAGACACTTCCGAAAGAAGAGATGCAAGTCTTCTCAGGCGGCAGAACAGCAATCATGAAAAACTTTACTGAGCTCGAATTCCATCGCGGCTCCGGAAAACCACACATCGAAAAAGGCCAGGGCAAAGGACACAAAGAAGAAGTCGAAGCTTTTATTAATGCAATAAAGACGGGTGGTGCTTCACCAATTCCATTCGATTCGATGCTTGCTACAACAGTTGCGACCTTTGCGGTGCATGAATCGCTATCGACTGGAGAGGTTATTAGATTCTAAGTAATAAAAAAGGGAGCAAAAGCCCCCTTTACAAAAAACGATCAGTAGTCTCTTACCACCAGCCGTTACGATTGCCGTAACCGCGGCCCGAAGTATCGGTACCCATCGAATCGCCGTACTCATACTTCTTGTGTAAGAGTGAGTCCTCGCCGCGATTGCGCTTTTCCATGTTCGGCTTTGCTTCACGAACCGTGAGCGGACGACCTTCGATCTCTTTTCCGTTAAGCTCGCCCATTGCCTTGGTAGCGGCATCTTCGTTATCCATCTCAACGAAGCCGAAGCCCTTTGATTTCTTGGTGACCATATCGCTTACAATGGCAGTGCTCGAAACACGTCCGAACGGTGCGAAAAGCGATTCTAACTGTTCAACAGTCCAGGTATATGGCAGACTGCCAACATACAATTTTTTTCCAACAGCAACACGAGACTCTTTCTCGGTAGAAACTTGCATTTACATTTTTCCTTTTTAAATGGGGGTGTATTGATTAAATTTAGAGCCGAGAGTAACGAGAACCCTGCTTAAGTAGTTCAGGCGCTCCCAAGAATAATATTCCGCTTCTCAACCTCGATTTCAATCAATGGGAATAGCTCTCGTTCTTCAAGCCGTATATGGCGTTCGAGGTCTTCCCCAAATTGCTTTAATTGAGCAGCTATTGAAGAAGAATCAGCTGGCCTATTAAAGGCTGCCAAGGCAGATCTAAAGCCGGAATGGTCCGATAAAAGGCCACTAATGAGGGTGTCTATCTTTTCCGACTTTCCCGCCGCGGCAGGGAAAAGATATTCCTCTTCCAAGCTAAAATGAGGGTAAAGCTCTCGATCAGCGAAGCGTAGCAATGCTTGGGCCTGTTCTAAGGGCTCTTTGGGCCATAAAGTATCATTAGCTGAGGATGGCCCGCCTTTCTTAAGCCTAAGGGCTACCAGGAGCGCCTCATGATGGCTATGGGAGAATGGGATCAGTACCGAATGCCGCTTCATAACGAATCTTTCTTATGGGGCAGAATAAGCGATAGCAAAATGCTTCCTAGGAGGATTCCGACAATAACGATCAGCGATACAGCAATGCTCGGATCGAACCCATGCCAAAATAACGGGGCAAG
>DASTAO010000471.1:0-4075 GCA_035712525.1 Kapaibacterium sp. (SeqCode) | reverse complement strand
GATGTAGTCCTTCAATTCAAAATAAAGGTTGGCAATATTGAATAACGATCTCGCATCCTGTGAATTCTCCAATTTCCGGAGAGCGGCTTTTGCAGCATCAGCTCTACCTGCATAATGCAGGATCACTGCATAGCTTACACTGTTATTTTCATCATCCGGAAACAGTCTTAAATGCTTTTCCAGTACCGGTAAAGCGATCTCTGCCCATTCTTTTTGTTTCTTTGTTTCGTTTGCTTCACTACAGACGAACACAATGTTAAATAATGCCGCCAGACTATTTGGCCTCAGTCTTATTGCCTCCTCATACGGTGTTATAGCCTTCGCATATTGGCCCGATTCCATATAAACGTACGCCAGAGCGAAATGACTATTAGAATCTTTCGGTGCCACTCGAATAAAGTCTTGTGCGGTACCTTCAGCCTCTTCTACTTTTCCCTGCACCAATAGAATAGAGGAAAGAGGACCGTTAACGGACCAAAGATCTGGTTTCAGCCGCTTAGCTTCCTTAAGGAGAGAAAGCCCCTCTTCAAGTAGTTTAGGATCGCGGTTATACGTACGGTAGACAATTGCAAGCGCAGTAGCCTTACTGGAATAGGCCTGAGCATATCCCGGATCAAGCGAGATCGCTTCAGAACAAAGTTGAGCCGAAAGTAGAAATCCCTCTTTAGTCTGACGTCTAAAATACTCGTCTGCTTTGAAGTATAGTTCATAAGCCTCGGCATTGGCTGTACCACGCTCCGCGAGCTTTTGCCTTTCATCAGAAGCAAGATGAATTTTTAGTCCTTCGACTACTTTCTCTGCTACCTTTTCCTGAATGTCAAAGATGTCATCCATTGTCCCTTTCATCGAGTCCTGCCAGAGGTGATCACCGGTTTCGATGTCGAGGAGTGAAGAAGAGATTTTTATCTGGTCGCCAAATTTTCGTACATCGCCTTGAATGAAATACCGGATATTCATCTCTCGAGCATAGATCGGAAGTGTTCCGGTGTATCGCTTGTAATCTTTTGTCGCTTGCTGATCTGCAACACGGAGCGCTTTAATGTTGGAAAGAGCGGAGATCAGCTCATTTGCTATCCCATCGGCGAACCAACCGTTATCTCCCGTCGGGGAGAGATCTTCGAATGGCAAGATCATCAAGCTCTTACGCCCATCGGTCTCTTTGACGAGCTTTAGCTCCGGTGCTTTCGTCGCTTCGAGGCCGAGCTTTCCAATCGCGCGAATAATAGCGTCGATGTTTGTCATTGGGGCCCGGTGAAGCCCGGCCAGATGATAGGCGAGATCTCGTGAAAGCTCAACAGGTTCGAGATCGAGTGGGAGAATCTTCTTTTTATAATGCGACGCTAATGAAACCTCTTTCGCAACATTGTTGGATACAGCCGAATGCGGAGAAAGCAAAATGATAAACGCTTTACATGCTTCGATCGCATCAACGATTTCACCCGACCAACTCGAAGAAATCTCAAGGCTTTGCTTATCGATCCAAACCGAAAGGCCCGCCGAAGCAAGCAACTCCATAAGCTGCTCTGCCTTCTCGCGGTCTTTCGATGAGTATGAGATAAAGATATCAGCCATTGTTCGTCTCCGCCGATTCCTGCTCGAGTTTCTCCGCCATCTGCCGCACCGCTTCCCACTCCGGTGTGCCACGGAGCGAGCCGATGCCATCATCCTCATCTTTCAAAAATGATTTCATACTCCGGATGTTTCGGTATCCCGCTTCGATCGCTTTGCGGAATGTTTGGAGGCCTGATGCATAGTCTTTTAACATGTAATGCAGACAGGCCGTGTTGTAGAGTGTACCTCCATCGCGCAGATCATCTAATTTCCGGGCGGCGGCACGTGCGTCCTCATCGCGGCCGGCAAAGTGAAGAAGCACGGCATGAGACACTCGTTTCCTTTCATCGTCCGGAAAGAGCTTCAGATGCTTTTCATATTTCGGTATCGCAACCAGAGCCCACTGCTTGAGCTTGACATCTTCTTTTGCGTCGTTGCAGACGATTGCAAGATTAAATAACGCCGACAGATCGTCCGGCTTCAGCTTCAGTGACTCTTCAAATGGAGCGATCGCTTTCGCAGGCTGGTTGGTATTCATATAATAAAATCCCAGCGAGAAATGGCTGTAGGCATCCTGCGGAGCGCTCCGGACATAGTCCTGGGCGGCGCGCTCGGCTTCTTCAAGTTTCCCCTGGAGCATCAGGATGACGGAAAGCGGATTGTTCACCGAAGCGAGATCGGGTTTCAGCCGCTTCGCCTCCTGAAGAAGTGAAAAACCTTCATCTAAGAGATGCGGATTGCGGTCGTAATCGCGGTAAAGAGCTGCCAGCGCATTGGCTTTTCGGGAATACGCCTGCGCATATCCCGGATCGAGCGCGATGGCTTCGGACCTCACCTGCGCCGAAAGCTGGAAGCCTTCTTTGGTGTGGCGATCGAAATATTCATTTCCCTTGAGGAATAATTCATACGCCTCTGCGTTCTCGGTTCCGCGCTCAGAGAGCTTTTGCTTTTCGTCGGAAGTGAGGATAACATTCAGTCCCTCGGTTACTTTCTTCGCAACGGCCTCCTGAATATCGAAGATATCCTTCATCTCCCCGCGCAACGAGTCTTGCCACAAGTGATCGCCTGTCTCGATATCGAGGAATGATACAGATATTTTTATTTGGTCGCCAAATTTCCGAACCGAACCTTGCACGAAATATCGGATCGACATCTCGTGTGCATAGACTGGCAATGTTCCAGTGTATCGTTTATAGTCTTTCGTTGCCTGTTGGTCGGAAACTCGTAAGGCTTTAATGTTACTCAGCGCCGAGATAAGCTCTGTTGCAATGCCATCGGCGAACCAACCATTGTCTCCGGTCGGGGATAAGTCTTCGAACGGCAGGATCATGAGCGACTTCCGCCCATCTGCTTCTTTTACGATCTTTGGTGCTTGCAGAGCAGCGGTCGCTTCCAGTCCAAGTTTGCCGAGGGCGCGGATGATGGCGTCGATGTTCGTCATCGCAGTGCGCTGCAATCCTGCAAGATGATATTGCATACTTGCAGGAAGAGAAACGGGCTCGAGTTCAAGGGGGAGTATCTTCTTGTTCTTCTCGAAAGCAAGAGCAAGTTCACGCACGACATTCTTCGATTCGATCGACGATGGCGAAAGCATAACAACGAATGCTTTGCACTCATCGAGTGCATTAACGATCTCTTCGGACCAACTTGTCGCGGCGCCGATGCCGTCTTTATCAATCCACACCGAAAGTCCGGCCGAAGCAAGCAACTCGGTGAGTTGCTCGGCCTTCTCGCGGTCTTTCGAGGAGTAGGAAATGAAAATGTCAGCCATTGTGGGTTTGACAAAGATACGGTTTTATGCACTGGAAATAAAATAAAGAAGCCCGCGAATGCGCGGGCTTGCTGAGCGATGAGACTGAAGCAATACGTTACTGCTTCACTTTTAGAAACAAATCACCACCTACATTACTGACATACAGATCCCCGGTAACTAATCCGCCGACCCCGGCTGCGGCATCATTGGCAAAAGTCGGTAATCCTTCGATTCGGACGGTCGTCAATGCAGAACTCTTCACATGCAGTGCTCGCTGTGGCGTTGTCGTGCCGATACCCACTTTCGTATCGGCAAAGCCGCCGTTGACACCATTGATCGAACCAAGAACAAGGGAATTATCTGCTCCTGCCATGGCACGCATTCCGACAGCAGTCGCATTCACAAGAATACCCGACCCAAAATTTGCTTCGTAGCCAAGCGCGGTATTATACGAACCGCTCACATTGCTGTACCCGGCGTTTACCCCGCATCCGGTATTATTAATACCCGTGGTAGTACCATCGAGGGCATGTGCACCTAACCCGGAATTATTAGATCCTGTAGTAACTGCGGCAAGTGCACTATACCCATTGGCAGTATTATCACCACCAGAAGTATTATTCCACAGTGCAAAGCATCCAGTTCCTGTATTAAACCCTGCCGTGTTTGAGAGAAGTGCATTATTACCAACGGCAGTACAAAAACTTGCTGTGGTACTTACTCCCATCGCAGTCGTACCAATGGCTACATTACCGCCGCCGGTAGTATTAG
>DASTAO010000470.1:0-2694 GCA_035712525.1 Kapaibacterium sp. (SeqCode) | reverse complement strand
CGCCGCGAGGACAGTATTGACACCATTGGCCTGTAAACTCCTCAACAAGAACGCTTCGTTTTGATTGTGCGATCGAGGATACAGGGAAAAGGCTAATAAAAGCAAGCGCTAGCGCAAAGAATGCAACTATCGGCTTAAATGAAGTACCAGTTTTCATAAGATGATGCTGTTTAGTTAAAAAATTTGTCATCCGTAACAATGACGATGAGATATCTAAACCTGACACAGAAACACCCAATTGCAACACCGCCTTATACGGAAAGTTTCACCGAAAACATGGTAAAAACAGGGGAAATTACATTTTGTTGGCAAGTAATGCCTTCCGGTTTGCCTCGATGGTTTTTGCCAGATCCTCATCACTATGAGCACTGCTAATGAACATTGCTTCGAATTGTGATGGAGCAAGATAGATACCGCTTTCAAGCATTGAGTGGAAATACTTACCGTACATCGTTGTATTAGAAGTCATTGCGTCTTCATAGCTCCAGACTTCTTTATCGGTAAAGAATAAGCAAAGCATCGAGCCTACTCGCTGATGGGTTGCAGGAACTCCCGCCTTATTACAATTCTCGGCAAAGGCATTGGAGATCATCGCTGATTTCTTCTCGAGTTCGGGGTAGGGGTTTTCTTGTTGCAGTATATCTAATGTGGCAATTCCTGCTGCCATGGCGAGGGGATTTCCTGATAATGTTCCTGCCTGATAGACTGGGCCTAACGGAGCGATCATTGACATTATCTCTTTTTTCCCTCCATAAGCACCAACGGGTAAGCCGCCGCCGACTATTTTTCCTAATGTCGTTAGATCGGGCTTGATGTCATACACTTCCTGCGCACCGCCAAGGGCAACTCTAAACCCGGTCATTACTTCATCGAAGATCAGGACTATCTTTTCGGTAGTGCAAAGTTCTCGTAGTGCTATAAGAAATTCTCTCTTTGCGGGGACGACACCCATATTGCCGCCGATGGGCTCGATTATTATCGCAGCAACATTGCCGGAATTTGATTTGACTAATGCTCTGACACTTTCGATATCATTATAGCTTGCGTTAAGAGTATCAGCTGCTGTGCCTTCAGTGACGCCGGGTGAATTTGGGACGCCAAGCGTGAGAGCGCCTGAGCCAGCTTTAATGAGAAATGAATCGGCATGGCCATGATAGCACCCTTCGAACTTTATGATCTTCGATCTGGAAGTGTATGCTCTGGCAAGCCGGATTGCAGACATCGTTGCTTCGGTGCCCGAATTAACCATTCGTACCATTTCGATCGACGGGACGAGCTCGCAGATCTTTTCAGCAAGTTGAACTTCCAGTTCAGTCGGGGCACCGAAGCTTGTAGCTTTTTCGAGCTGTTTGCGAAGGGCTTCGATCACTGCCGGATGCTGATGACCAAGGATGAACGGCCCCCAGGAGCCAACGTAGTCGATATATTTATTTCCATCGGCATCCCACGAATAAGCTCCGTTTGCTTTGTCCATAAAGATAGGTGTACCACCAACCGATCGGAAAGCTCGAACGGGAGAATTGACTCCGCCGGGGATGGAATTCTGGGCACGGAGAAAGAGATCGGAGCTCGTTTTTATAGTCATTTAGATGTGCGAAAGTCTTTGTTTTTTAAAAAGATGAGCGAAGTATTTTGTATTTTCGTAACAGTAGATTTTAACAAGACATTCAATCATTGACCGTTATGAAAAAATTCATTGTGCTTTCTGTTTTGGTTTGCTCTATGATGATGGTTGGCCTTAGTGCGCAAGCCCAATTCAAGAGCGGCAAGAACTTACTCGGACCGCATATCGGTCTTAGCCAGTATGGCTCGACCATCACTCTTGGCGGTATGTTCGAAGCCCCCGTTAATAAACCTGGCGATGCCGGCCCGGGTATTATCGGTGTATCCGGCCAGATCAATTACTATAGCTATGACTTCTTTGGGACGAGTGTAACCTGGATCCTGTTCGGCGCTTTTGGTAATTATCATTTTGTGCTTGAAGATAACCGCACTATCGATCCATTCATCGGATTAGGGCTCTATTATGCAGTCGTTAGTTCGAACGTAACAGGCTATAGCTATGGTAGTGGTGTATATCTTGGAATTCAGGCAGGTATGCGTTACTTCTTTACGCCTAATGTCGCCGGCCGTGTCATGCTCGGAAACTCAGCGTCATTCTTAACGCTTGGTGTCGACTTCGGTATTTAAGTAAGATCGATCTTAAATAAAAAAGGCTTGAGATATCTCAAGCCTTTTTTTATTGCTGAAAATTAATTGATCAGAATCTAAAACTAAATCCAAGAGCAACCTGGTCTGTCTTAACATCGTCTTGATCAATAACGGCGCTGACCGGTTTGCTGCCGTTAGCCGTGCCATCGTTTACAGTGTAATCATTATATAACGTATGGCTAGTTCGATAGCTGCAATTGCGATATGATACTTCAAGCATTGCAGATTTGCTCAGCAGAATTCCGAGACCTCCACTGATAGATTTTGTGCTATACTCAGCAGGGTCACCTTTGTATGGAGAAGGCTGCATGCTATATCCTCCGCGGATCAAAACGCCAAGAGGCTTGATCAGATATTCAACTCCAAGATTGTAGTTTAGTACGTCATGGAGCTGATCACGGGATGCATCGTTTAGGTCAGTAAGATCGGTTACATCGCTGCTAAAATCTAACTGGCTATAATCGACAAACTCTGCTGAAGCTG
>DASTAO010000469.1:0-5084 GCA_035712525.1 Kapaibacterium sp. (SeqCode) | reverse complement strand
TCTTGATACACCCATTTCAAAGATCGATAGAGAAAAGAAAACGATCACAGCTGCAGAAGGTAGTGAAGCAACATATGATAAGCTGCTTATTGTAACCGGTGGTAGTCCGAGGACACTTCCGTTCAAAGTAGAGGGTATCATTTATTATCGGACGTTATCCGATTACAAACAACTTCGAGAATTATCAACTACGAAGAAACAATTCCTTGTCATCGGTGGAGGATTTATCGGGACTGAGATCGCGGCTGCGCTTTGCCTTAATGGTGTTGATGTAACAATGATCTTTCCGGAGGATAGCATTGGCAGCAGAAATTATCCGAAAGGATTAAGCGAGTTTATTACGAATTACTATAAAGACAAGGGTATTTCCATCATTGCCAACGATACCGTAGCCGATATTAGCTCAGATGCAGATGGTTATAAAGTCAAAACAAAGGCCGGAAAGGAGCTTCACTTTGAAGTGATCGTTGCCGGACTTGGTATTACCCCAAATACAGGCTTTGGTGAAGCTTCGGGGCTTGATGTGGATAATGGGTTTCTTGTCGATGCAAATTGCCGGACGAACGACTCTTCAATTTATGCTGCTGGTGATGTTGCTAATTTCTTCAATCCACACCTCGGTAAACATATCCGAGTCGAGCATGAGGATAATGCTAATAAGATGGGGGAGTGTGCGGGCAAGAATATGGCTGGGATAGATGCAGCATACGATTACCTTCCATATTTTTATTCCGACTTATTCGATCTCGGCTTCGAAGCCATCGGTGAACTTGATGCGCGACACGAGATCGTTACCGATTGGCAGGAAGAAAATAAGACCGGCGTTATCTATTACCTCGAGCACGGAAGGATTCGTGGGGTACTCCTTTGGAACGTCTGGGAAAAGGTAGACCGAGCCAGAGCGCTTATTGGCATGAGCGGTCCCTATGATGCATCGAATGTAAAAGGTCTGGTCAGTATGTGATCAGATCAACTCGAACTCACCAACCTTCGGGATAATACCGCTTTTCTCGCCAAGTTCGAATAGATGTTCTAATGCTTTTCGTCCCCTGTCTCCCATATCGTAGGTGACATCGTTGACATACATCTTTACAAACTTTCCACCGAGCTCGTTATCAATGCCGCGTCCCCATTGCATTGCATAGGGAATAGAGCCATCGGGATCGTCATAAGCCGCTTTGATAGAAGCTTGAAGAGCGATGCGAACTTCGACAGCCTGTTCCATACCAAAATCTTTCCTGACAAGATCTAATCCGAGTGGTAGTGGAAGCCCGTTTGTTTCTTCCTGCCACTTAATACCGAAATCGACAAGGTTATTTAACCCATAGCTTTGCCAGGTAAGCTGGCCTTCATGGATCAATAATCCGGCATCGACTTCACCGGCAAGAACAGCATCGATGATCTTATCGAATGCCATTTCAACCGAGGGGATATCGCCGTACCATGAGCGGAGTAATAAATTCGCGGTAGTTAATTTTCCAGGTTGAGCGATAGTACCTTTTGCGGCTCGGAGTTCTTCGATCGTCTTATACTTCTTCGAGACAATGATCGGGCCGTATCCTTCGCCCATCGAAGCACCGGTTTTCATGATCCAGTAATGCTCGGATACATACGGGTAGGCATGGGCACTGATGGCAGTGACCGGAAGCTCGGCTTTCATTGCCCGGACATTCAACGATTGAATATCATCGAGCACATGATCGATCTTATAGCCGGGAATAGTTACTTTGCCAGAGCCGAAACCATAGAACATAAAGGCATCATCCGGATCGGGCGAGTGGCCGATTTTTAAACTGGTCATTAGTTGTTTGGGAAAAGAATGATCTTTGCTGCTTTCTTTGGAGTCTCGGTCATTAACTCAAATGCCTGCTCATATTCAGTGAGCGGAAGTTTATGCGTTACGACCGGTGATACATCGAGGCGTTTGGATGATAATAAATTCGAAACGGTAAACCAGGTATCGAACATCAATCGGCCGTTAATGCCATAGAAGGTGCCACCATTGAAAATGATATCATTCAATGGAGTCGGTACATGATTATCTTTGAAGATACCGAAGAAACAATATCTTCCGCCCCGACGCAATGCTGCAACGCCATCTTGCATGGCTCTGGGAGCACCCGACATTTCGAGCACGACATCGGTGCCGAGTCCGTCAGTCTCTTGCTTAATAACATCGACGGCATTTTCTTTCGTGATGTCAATCACCCGATCGGCTCCCATCTTCTTGCCAATGTCAAGGCGATAAGGCTCCATGCCCGTTAAGAATATCTTTGTCGCACCGCAAGCTCTGGCAACTCCGACCGAGAATAATCCGATCGGCCCATCGCCAAGGATGGCGACGCTTTTTCCATGCACTGGCTCGATAAGCGTTGCATGAACAGCATTGCCCAGCGGCTCCTGAATGGAAAGATCATCAGGATGAATGGAAATATCATTCTTCCAGACTACAACATCCGGTACAGCAAGGTACTGAGCGAATGCACCATCAGTATCGACGCCTAAGATTTTGAGATTATGGCATATGTGCATCTGGCCGGTGAGGCATTGCTTGCAATGCTGGCAGGGAATGTGAGTCTCGACCGATACGACATCGCCTTCTTTTGCACGGCGAACCATGCTGCCGGCTTTTACGACGGTGCCGCTTGTTTCGTGGCCTACTGTGTAGGGGACATTCTTAATGCGGCTTTGTGCCCAATCGTCCCACTGATAAATATGCACATCGGTCCCGCAAAGGCTTGAGGCATGAATTTTAATAAGTACTTCATCAGGCTTAATGTCCGGTATCGGAATTTCCTGCATTTCGGCTCCTCTCGCACGGGCGACCTTGCGAAGAGCCATCATCGTTTCTGCCATTCGTTACGCTGAATTGATTTGAGAGGCGTAAAACACGGGTTGGGGGTTGGGGGTTCGGAAACGAGTTAGCACTCCAAGAATGAAATCTGTCTTTGAGAAGGATAGGTATGTAACCCATTATTTTTCAATCGATAGATTGTGCACCCCACACATTGAATGACTCTTTACAAAAAGCATTTTTTACGCTTTTTGACAGTCTGAAAATCAGAATGCAAATATACGAAATTTATTGGATTAAAGCAAATTAAAATATCATAAATATTTTATGTGTTTATAAAATGTGCATAAAAAATCATCATAGCTATATTGTAATTATTAACCCATTTTCTACCTTTTTTTTCTGTATTGTTTTCCTAAGTACGGCTGTTGTTTTCTGACCATGAAATATCAAGTCGTCGTCGAAACCCCCACATCTGCAGTTGTCAAGACTGCTTATCTCAATCCACAATTTAAGTATATCTTTCTCGATATTACGTTTGAACCGGCTTCAACCGGCCATACGATCAAAGAGGGAAAAGGAAAATACTTATTTACTTCTGTCCCCGCGGAAACCCGACTTCCGGTTGGGCATCCTGATCGGTATAAAGTTATCCCGCAGGAATTTCACCGCCGCAGCGATGTAAACACACAGGTTAAAGCTTCATCGCTCAGCGAAGCTTGCACCGCTTTTTTCGAATCATTCGGTGATACCTTCGAGATCATCCGCGAAGTACCCGCTCGCCAGCCAAAAGCTGCTGCAAAACCGAGAGCCGGTCATGAGCTGTTGAGATACGGCGTCAAGAGGCCGACATCTCAAAAGTCATAACCTCACCGGCTTCTATAAATTTCTGAAGGTAAGTCTCTCTCTGTTCGGGATGTAATATTCCTGCGAGTATTTCTATGCTCTCAACTAATCTCGGTCCGGGACGCGAGAAATACTGCGAGCCATCGGCGATCCAGATCGCTTCCGGAGCATAAGTCAACTGTTGTTTCAACGTTTCGGCATCTTGTATCTGCCGCTTAACTCCAAAACCACATTCGGCAATTACGATGATATCGGCTTTTGCAGTATTCACATCATCCCATGAAATTTGTCTCGATGGCCAGTGCTTGAAGGCCTTGGTATTAAGGCCGCCCGCTAACTCGATCAGTTCAGGTATCCAATGACCGGATGCAAATGGGGGATCAGCCCATTCAAGAAATAACACTGTTGGTTTTTCCAGTTCAGCTATATCGCCCTCAATTTCAGTTACGCGACTCCTTAATCCTGCGGCATATTCTTTAGCCTTACTCTCGATCTGAGCAAGACGACCGACTTCGATGATACTTTCAAATACTTCATCAAGCGTTCGCGGCTCAAGATTGATAACTGCTGGCGTGGTCGATAGCTTTGCTGCTTCGGCAGCAACGTAATCAAAACTAACAGCACAGACGGTGCAGAGTCGTTGGGTGAGAATAATATCAGGCTTCAGGTCTTCTAGTGCTTTCAGATCAAGTTCGTAGATCGAACCGGTTTCTTCAAGTTGCGAGCGGACAAGAGTATCTATTTCTTTGCTCGTCAGGTGCTCATTCGCTTTCGAGCGGGTGATCTTTGGCTTTGTGTTAGCGGCAGCGGGGAAGTCGCACTCGTGGGTGACCCCGACTAATTCTTCATCGAGCCCGAGGCCGAAGCAGATCTCAGTCGCCGATGGAAGTAGTGATACAATACGCATGGTGTAGTAAAGAACTATTGATGCCGATGAATTCCTTGGCTGCTATCGTTGGCAGAAAGCATTGCCCTAAGGTAACCTTATCAATAGTAAAGCGTCATTGTATTCGTACTTATTTTTCACCAATACAGAATATGAAAATTCGTCTCTTGTTTTTATTTGCTGCCGTGGCAATAAGCGGTTGCAATACTGCTTCAACAAACTCTCCCCAAAGTGCTTCTACCGGTGAGCTGAAAGGTATTGTAGGTTTATATGATACTCATGGCAATAAAATCACTGATAGAAGTGGTGTCGTCGTCAAAGCTGAAGGCACATCTATCACCGCAACTTCTGATGCGTCCGGGCATTGGGTATTGCATGATCTGCCGACTCAGACGTACGAATTGACGTTTTCTAAAGATGGCTATTCGACTATGAAGAATACCTCGTATTCATTTGTCGGAGGCGGAACAGTTCTGTATAGAGATACTGTCTATCTTTGCCAGCCGGTGGATTTTACGATCACGCTTGACTCTGCATCAATCACTTATAATACTTCTC
>DASTAO010000468.1:0-2253 GCA_035712525.1 Kapaibacterium sp. (SeqCode) | reverse complement strand
ACCGACACCGTTAACCATACCATCGACAATATTCGTATCAAACCAGGCACAACTGCGCGCGATGAGCATAAAGCTGCCTACGAACGCAAAATCATAAAGCTCATCGATATACCACTTGTTCAAGCTGAAGTTATAGAGCGGCTTGAAGGTAGAAGCGATCTTACCGGCAAGAGTGGTATTCTTTAGGTATAAGAACCAGGCTAAGGCGATACCAGAAAGAGCAACAACGATCGAAATGATCATTCCCATACCGGCAACTTCGTGAGTCTTGTGTTCGATGACTTCCTGATGCTCGGCAAGAGGCATGTGCTGAATGTTTACAGCAGCATGCTCTTGGGCAGCATGTGCCTCCGGTGCAGCTTCGTGAGCTTCAGTACCATGTCCTGCTTCGCCTCCGGCGTGAGCAAAATGGGGTGCGGTATTTTCCGGGACGATTTGACCTGGTGTAGCAGCCCACGTTTTCATGAACCAGCCATTTGCCGGATCGATCGGATTGGCACCATACCAAAACCAGAATGAAAGTGAGGCTAAAATGATAAGCGGGATCACCATTGCTTTCGGAGACTCATGGATGTGTGCGTAGATCTCGGGTTTTCTCGGTTTGCCGAAGAAGGTCATGAAGACCTGACGCCACATATAGAAGGCTGTCATCATTGCAACACCGAATCCGAACCATGGTAGTACTGCAGCAATGCCACCTTGCAATGAGCTATAAGCTGTTGCGCCGGCAAGGATCTCATCTTTTGACATGAAGCCACTCATTAGCGGAATACCGCTGATGGCAAGAGTAGCAATGATAAATGTCCAACCAGTGATGGGCATCTTCTTGAGCAAGCCACCCATGTTACGCATATCCTGCGGATCGGTGTGATGATCATGCAGGTGATGCAAGGAATGGTGCATTGCATGAATGACCGAGCCTGAACCGAGGAAGAGGCAGGCTTTGAACATTGCATGAGTCGTAAGATGGAAGAAGCCGGCACTGAATGCTCCGACACCGAGCGCCATGATCATATAGCCAAGCTGCGATACCGTCGAATAGGCAAGTACTTTCTTGATGTCGTTCTGCGTCAGAGCGATTGAAGCAGCAAGGAAGCTCGTAAACCCACCAACGAGCGCAACAACAAGCATTGCATCGCCGGTAAGGATCGGGAAAATTCTGCAGGTTAGGTAGACACCCGCGGCAACCATCGTTGCAGCGTGGATTAGTGCAGAGACTGGTGTCGGGCCTTCCATTGCGTCTGGCAGCCAGACATGAAGCGGAAATTGAGCGCTTTTACCTACAGCACCGCAGAAGATCAAAATACCGGCAGCGGTAAGCGTTGCTTCCGGGCTCATTCCTAAGAAGCTGAACGATGCTGGAAGTCCGTTATGAATATATTCAAAGATCTTTGAGAATTCAAGCGTATGAAAATTGGTGTACATGATCATGATACCCGTCCACATACCGACGTCACCAACCCTATTTGTAATAAATGCTTTCTTAGAAGCATACTGCGGCCCTGGTTTTTCGTACCAATGCGAGATTAGGGCGTAACTCGAAAATCCTACTAACTCCCAGAAAATGTAGATCGCAAAAAGGTTATTACCGATAACGATGCCAAGCATCGAGAAGGTGAATATTCCGAGATACGCAAAATACCGGCTATAGCGGATATCGTCGTGCATGTACACGCTCGAAAACAAATGCACGAGGAAGGAAATAAGCGTTACAACCACTAACATGATCGAAGTAAGGTTATCGATCATTACACCCATTGATATCTGCCAGGTACCGAAGTCTATCCATTTAGTGGACCAGTTAATGGTACCAGGAATGCTTGTGAGCTTCGTAAAGCAAATGTACAGTGCCAGAGCAAGGGCAGTACCGAGGATCGGAAGGCCGACCCAATGAGCGCTATGATTCAGTCGTTTCTGATTAAAGATAATGATCAGAAACGATACGAGCGGCAGCCCGAGTATGATAAGCGATAATGCTATCAGTTGGTGCATAATCCTAAATAGGAAGCAAAACATCCGACGATATAGTCGGAATGCTCAACTTCGATTTTTCTTCAAACTTTCGAACTCAAAACCTGCTCAATCTCGAAGCGTATCGGCTTCGGAAGGATTGACGGTCTTGAAATTCTTATAAATGTTCAATACGATCGCCAGTGCGACAGCCGCTTCGGCTGCTGCAATAACGATCACAAAGATCGAAGCCATCTGGCCGCCGATGTTAATGCCACCGAATCGGCTGAAAGCGATAAAATT
>DASTAO010000467.1:0-4988 GCA_035712525.1 Kapaibacterium sp. (SeqCode) | reverse complement strand
GGGTTATTAGCGTGATTATCCCTGGCAGTTATTCGACTGCACCAACACTTGTAAAGCCTGTCATAAATATTAATTCCCCCTTATACTCTGGCACTGGTTTGAGCTCCGATCAATTTACAGTTTCAGCGACTCTATTCGGGGGAGATGACCTTTGCCCGGCAAGTTTATCATGTCAAAATCAGGGTAATACGCTCTATCGTAACTGTATTATTGATCAGTGTACGTTTACTGATTTTTCCATATTTGCTTCCAATCCGCAAAATGACTGGACAGTGACCGGTTCAACATTTTACAAGCCCTTCAGTAAAGCAATCGAGTTGCAATGGGGGATTGCTGATATTAATAGTCACCCCTATGGAGCGATTTCAATTACTGGTAACACCATTAATTGCATACCTTCATTAAACAATCAGCTATTCAGCGGCATTCATGTTGAAGGTTTTTCAAAGCCTCGTAGCAATTCCAGTAATCCGTTTGATAAAATTTTAATTGAGGGCAATGAAATAGAGGCTGCCCCAAATTCAACATCTACTGCCGAATCATCTGTCTCGGGGATCAAATTAATAAATACCAGTGCCAAGGTATCCGGCAACGCGGTTCATGGCGGGCGTAATCCTTTTTATAATAATACTGTAGGTAATGGCTTTCAATATGGAATCTATAACGAAGGTGCACCAGATGGGACAACCCCTAGTAATTCATTACTATGTAATAATACTATAATTAGTTGCGCTGCTCCATCAAGTACTGGCGCTGGGATTAATACGCAAAGATGGAATGGGGTGGCTCAGCTTAATGACGTGTCAGGTTCAAATATAGGTCATCAGTCGAATGTTAACGATGATGGCAGAATTTTGTGGTCCAGGTATCATAGTAACTCTCTATGTGGGTTGAAACTTGCTGCCGCCAGTAGTCATATGGATTTATCAGGTTACCATATCTCTGCATCGAGTACTGATCTTCCTGCACTCAATACTATCGACGGTAACAATCTCACTCATTCCACCACATCCGGTCAAATAGTGCTTACAGGCAATCAGTTTTTTTGGCTTGGAACAGATAATACCACCTCTATTACAAATTTTGGTAATAATAACATCATAAGTCTTGAGAGTGATGATATCCTTGACCCTCTTATTTATAATCCAACTGGGACACCGACCACCGGTATTAATAAGAATTTCTGGGGCCATGACGATGGAACATCGATAAATTCATGGACCCTGAAATCCACTCCCGAATTAATCGTCGGTATCAATTATGCAAACGGCTCATTCCAAAATGGTTCGTCATATGCACTAGGGACTGTTGGTTGTACCGATGGACTCGAAGAACATAATGATAATCAGATAATCAGGCCTAAAGATGCTGCCTTTGATGAAGGCAACATCTCAGTTGCGGACTGTGCACATTTATATAATGTGGGTAAAGATTATTCTGGTAGCAGTAAGCCCATCAACTTACGGAAAGGATATGATACGTTAAGATCTTTTATTGAATCTTGTGCCGCAATTCCAAATTCCGCTGATGGAAAACCATCATGGGGTGCTTTTATTAGTTTGGATAAATGTGTGAATGAAATGGATACAGCTAATATTCGTTGGCTGGAGTATCGGGAGTGGTTGAAGAAGGTTCTGTATCTGAGCGACGATTCGATGTATTACTGTTCTGATGTCAATTCGTTGTTCACAACATTTAATTATTTAGTCCCATCTAAGGGATGGGACTATAATAGTATCATAGCGGTAATCGATTACCTATTGACATCTAATCGATGTCCTGATCAAACAGCTTATTTCTTAGAAGGCAGGCAATATGATCGTGATCGACAGGTTCAATTTTGGCGTGATACTGTAAAGGATTCAATTGCGACTCCTCTTGACACTTCTGCTATTAGTATCGATAGCATCGGTCTCTCCATATTGAAGGGACCACAATTCGGAGCAGTAAAGAATCATCCATTCCAGAGTATTGCTCTTAGTGAATTACGAGCTTCGAAAAACCCCTTTACCGATGAGACTACTCTTGAGACAACGATCTCCGATGCAATGATGCTTCGGTTGGAGGTATTTGATGTCTTGGGTAAGCAGGTTTATTCGGAGAATGAGTTCTTTAGTTCGGGGGATGTCAGGTGGAAGCTTGATGGGAAATTGCTGCCGAAGGGATCGCTGTATGCGAGGGTATCGACTATTGGGGGGAATGTGAGGACTGTTAAGTTGGTGAGGGAGTAGGTTTAATCGCGACCTCCCCCTAACCCCCTCCTTCAAAAGGTGGGGGAATTTGCAAGTGGAAAACTTGTGGATAAATATCCTCAAAAGTATATAAATATTCTTTGGAAATTTGAAAATTATTTCGTATATTTGCAGGTGCTTATTCGAGCATCTACACAAGAGTCCGCCCTGGCGGACTCTTGTAGTTTAGGGAGGGAATATGGTGTGGTGCACAATTAGTAGGCTGATATATAATGACTTACAGACCATAATTGCAAGGATGAAGGATGAAGGTGAAATGTCGAGTGATTGCTTGAATGGCTAGAATGAGACAGGCTGAATTACTCTCTGGTATGTTACAGTTTTTCGAACTTTTTAGCTTAAAAACCGTTTACATCGGGCTCTAAACGTGGGAGTTCGCTTTGGCGGACGTTAGAACCACACAACCAATACTCAAATGGCAAAAAAGATCACAGGTTATATTAAGCTGCAGATCCCCGGAGGAAAGGCTACGCCAGCTCCGCCGGTAGGTCCCGCTCTTGGTCAAAAGGGCGTGAATATCATGGAATTCTGCAAGCAGTTCAATGCAAAAACGGCTAAGGCTGACGGCATGATCACGCCGGTCGTCATTACCGTTTATTCCGATAAAAGCTTTACCTTCGTTACCAAGACTCCGCCGGCTGCGGTGCTCTTGTTGAAGGCTGCAAAGCTTGAAAAGGGCTCGAAAGAGTCGAACCGTTCTAAGGTCGGCAAAGTAACATCAGCACAGGTTAAGGAAATCGCAACCTTGAAGATGCCCGATCTTAATGCTGCTTCGATCGAAACAGCAATGAGCATGGTAGCAGGAACCGCCCGTTCGATGGGCTTAACAGTGGAGGGATAAGCACATGGCTCAGCACGGAAAACGTTACGTAAATCTTAAGAAGAAGACTGAAGGCGCAAAGCCGGTTCAGATCGCAGAAGCAGTCAAGAAAGTCAAAGAATTAGCTACGGCAAAGTTCGACGAATCAATCGACATCGCGATCAATCTTGGTATCGATCCCCGTAAAGCCGATCAGGCTATTCGTGGTACGGTCGCATTGCCGCATGGTATCGGTAAGACGGTTCACGTAACCGTTGTTACGAAGAATCAGGAAGCTGCTGCTAAAGCAGCTGGTGCCGATGAAGTCGGTTTCGAGACGATTCTCGAGAAGATCAAGGGCGGATGGACCGGTACCGATGTTATCGTCGCTACTCCGGAAGCCATGGGCGAGCTTGGTAAGCTTGGCCGTGTTCTCGGACCTCGTGGTTTAATGCCGAATCCGAAATCGGGTACCGTTACTTCTGATGTTGCTACGGCAGTTAAAGAAGTAAAGGCCGGTAAGATCGAATTCCGCGTCGATAAGCAGGGTAATGTTCATTCAACAGTCGGCAAAGCATCGTTCGATGCCGGCAAGTTGACGGATAACATTAACATGTTCATCAACACCATCATGCGTGCGAAGCCCGGTTCGGCAAAAGGTCAATACCTCAAAGGGGTAGTGATCAGCTCAACAATGGGACCAAGCGTTCGTATTGATACGACCGAGGCTATTAAGGCTCACGCTTAAGTGAACATCAGAGATGTTTCAAAAGCCGGGCTTGTTTTGAGTCCGGCTTTTTTCATTCTATGGCAGGATATTCCGGAACACCACTTGCGAAGAAGTTAGGCATCAAAGAAGATTTCATCGTCAGGTTCTATAATGAACTGGATGACTTTAGAACATTGCTTAACGATCTGCCGAAATCGGTAACGATAACATCATCGAAGCGATCGGATCTTGATCTGGTGATCTTCTTTTCAAGCTCGGCAGCAAAGCTTCAAATGGAATTTGCCTCACTAATGAAGTCGATCAAGAAAGACGGTACTCTTTGGATAAGCTGGCCGAAGAAAACTTCGAAGCTTGCCGGCGATCTGAATGAGAATTTCGTTAGGCAGATCGGACTTGAAGCCGGGCTTGTCGATGTTAAAGTCTGCGCGATCGACGAGGATTGGTCGGGATTGAAATTTGTGTATAGAGTAATCGATAGGTAAGCCATGTCAAAGCGCGAAAAATTACTTGAAAGAATATTACGTGGCACATCGGACAACGATATATCGTTTACTGAGTTATGCAGCCTTCTTATCGCTCTTGGATTTGAAGAACGTATAAAAGGAAGCCACCATATTTTTTCTTATCCTGGGATCGCTGAAATTATTAATATTCAGCCTCGCGGTTCGAACGCAAAAGGGTATCAAGTCAAACAAATTAGAAACTTGATAATTGACAATAAACTGGTGGAGGAAAAATGATCAAATACGAACTCATTATTTATTGGAGCGATACGGATCAAGCATTTATTGCTGAAGTGCCGGAATTGCCAGGCTGTATGGCCGATGGGGCAACGTATCATGACGCTCTTACAAACGTTGAGGTGGTTATTTCCGAGTGGATCGAAACGGCAACCGAACTTGGAAGAGCTATTCCCAAACCCAAAGGTAGATTATTGTACGCTTAATTATTTATGCACATTCCACAACGAACACAATACGCAGGAAATCTGCGAAGCTCACATATCGGGGAACACGTCACGGTAAACGGTTGGGTCGATTCCAATCGCGATCTTGGCGGCTTGTTGTTTCTTGATGTACGAGACCGTGCCGGTGTGGTGCAATGTGTCATTGAACCGACACAGGAGACGATGTTCCTCTATGAGGAAGGTAAAAAGCTTCGTTCGGAATTTGTTGTTAGCATCGAAGGTAAGGTTCGGAAACGTTCG
>DASTAO010000466.1:0-2863 GCA_035712525.1 Kapaibacterium sp. (SeqCode) | reverse complement strand
AAAGCAGGTGATGCTTACCGCCTACTCAGATATCGAAGCGGCCATAAAGGCGATCAATACTGTAAAACTTGATTACTATTTGCTCAAGCCCTGGAATCCTCCGGAAGAGAAGCTTTATCCAGTTGTCGACGACTTGCTTGACGATTGGCAAGCGCAATATAAACCGGATCATGAAGGCATTAGGATCATAGGCTTCCAGTGGTCGCCAAAATCTCATCGGTTGAAAGAATTTCTTTCCGGCAACTTAGTACCCTTTCTCTGGATGGATGTCGAAGAGCACAAAGATGCTGAACAATATCTCGCCAGCTCGAATGTGACTCGTTCATCATTACCGCTCGTCATTCTTCCTGATGGTTCTGCGATCGCCGATCCAGAGCTAAGCCACATTGCATCCAAAGTTGGATTGCGCCAGCAGGCATCCGAAACGATGTACGATGTCCTGATCATTGGTGCAGGCCCGGCCGGACTTGCTGCTTCCGTCTATGGCTCGTGCGAAGGATTGAAGACATTACTGATCGAACGAAATAACCCGGGCGGACAAGCTTCGAGTAGTGCTCGGATAGAAAATTATCTCGGCTTCCCTACCGGGCTATCCGGGGCTGAGTTAAGCAGAAGGGCAATTGCACAGACATTGCGATTTGGCACGGAGATACTCACTCCGCAGGAAGTTAAAAATATTTCTGTTCGCGATGGTTATAAGATCGTTGAATTAAAGGATGGCTCGGTGATCCATAGCAAGACCATCATCATTGCAACCGGTGTAGCCTATACAAAACTGGAAGTACCGGGAATCGATCAGTTTACTGGTGCTGGAGTGTATTACGGTGCGGCTTCCGTCGAGGCGCATGGTTGCAAAGATGCAGATATCTATATTGTCGGTGGCGGCAACTCAGCTTGCCAGGCTGCATTATATATGTCGAAGTTCGCGCGAGAAGTAAATATCCTTATCCGCAAAGATGAGCTTAAGCAGGTTGCTGCAAATTATTTGGTTGAAAACATTAAAGCCACTCCGAACATAAAAGTCCTTCCGCATACTGAGGTTGTTTCTGCAACTGGCGATACGATACTTGAGGAAATTACGCTAATCAATACTCAGACGGGTGTTCAACGAGTCGTCCCAACAAAAGCGCTGTTCATTTATATTGGGGCAAAACCATCAACCGGTTGGCTTGGGGATATAGTACTCAAGGATGAAAAAGGGTTTATCATTACCGGAAGTGACCTCACCAAAGAGAAGAACTACCATACCTTCTGGAAATTAGACCGCGAACCGTATTTACCGGAGACAAGCGTACCAGGTATTTTTGCGTCTGGTGACGTACGCTCAGGTGCTCTTGCCGGGATATCGTCTGCAGTTGGCGAAGGAGCGTTAGGGATTAGGTTTGTGCGGAAGTATTTGCAGGAGATGTAGAAATTATTACGTCAAAGCCCCATCCTTTCGGATAGGGCTTATGATACGCATATGTTTTATGTTGAGGACTACTGTTTGATAAGCATCACCGTCTGTGAAAACGGCTTTCCAGTTTCATCACTACCCTTTATTGCTACGACATAGGAACCTGCACTAGCTTCGCTTCCAGCATCAGTTTTCCCATTCCAACTCCACTGGCTTGTTATTGAATGCAAATGATATATCTCCTGGCCTAACTCATTTATAATAATAAGATCTGCTGCTTGTGCATTCCGCAGAGTAAACTCAACTTGCGACTGCATCGGGTTCGGAGTGATAAGAAGTGTTGGCTTACCATCACTTGATGCCGAGACCGCTGCAGCAGCATTGGGATCAACAAAGGAGAAGCGCTGAGTTTTCAGAGCGTTCTCGGTTGAAATAAGCAGATCGTCCGTGATAGAAGGATCGCCTCCTTGATATCCCCACAATGAAATTTTAAATTGTTCCTGAGGTTTGATGATCGTACCCTTCGCGATGCCGCCAGTGATCTCATAATGCTCACCTTTAGACATCTTATAATCAACGATCTTTACTTTCGTACCGAGATTATTATACAAAGTAACAATATACTCATGGTCCATCGGTACATTCGAACCGAGTAGAATTTTCGTCTCGGTCGGCGGGAAGAGTGGTAGAACTATCTCATATTTCCATGTCTGTTTCTCAGGAGGAAATAGCACTGTACCGAAAAGATGAAAAGAAGCGCTCGAGCACTGAGAAGATCCGGAAATCTTGCAATCAATATTTCCGCTAAATCCCATTGCCGGTGAATTAAAAGTGAACGTTCCGAGATCGCTGCCATCAAATGCATACGGAAACAGTACTGTTGAATTTGCAGGTACAGTGAACTCCGGCTTTGAAAGCGTAAACCGATTTGCGTCAGTACCAGAAACTGTTGCTGAAACGGTAAGATCAGAGGAGGTTACATTGGTAATTCTAATTTCATCAAGAATTTGCCCACCCATGACAACTTCTGTAGGATGTTCACGGATCTGAAGACAATCCCCAATAAATGGCTTGCCAGTATCGGGATAATTTGGCTGCTCGTCAGCAGGAAGTAAACCTATGACAGCGGCATTTGCGGAATACAAATTATCTGATTTATCAAGTGTATAAAATACCCGTAGCCGGTCGGTATAACTATAGGCAGCAGAGGTCGGGGAAAAACAAATTTGTGCCGATACCGCTTTTTTACCGTCGATTGTGGTGATATCAGCAGCATTTGAAACGGTGAAGGACCTCGTGCCATCGGCATTCTCAAAATCAATCGATTTGATCGTCATTGAAGTTTTATTCTCATTCGTCAGATCAAGTTTGATACAGTCCGATCCTCCTAATTTTGTTGTTGCAAACTGTATCGATTTCGGCAATGAAAGCATCGACAGTATAGTCCGTGCCCGAACGGGTATTCCC
>DASTAO010000465.1:0-3950 GCA_035712525.1 Kapaibacterium sp. (SeqCode) | reverse complement strand
ATACAGAATGGTATTGTTTCTTCCTGAACTCTCTGCTTCGTCAAAGCGTATAGAATACCTTCGCTTATGAGTAAAACTCACGAAGAACTTTCCGTTGCTTCCATGGTGAAGCAGCGATATATGGCGGTCGCAAAAGGCGTTGCGACTCGCACGTTCTTCTATGGACTCATCGGAGCACTCATCTATGTAGCGATCTTCGTTCTCGACCTGGTTTCCTATTCGTTAAAAAACATGCAGGGTACGACGCTCGATATCCTGCGGACAAGCCTACAGATCCTGACGATCTTCTTTTGGTCGAAAGCGCTTGGCCCATTCATCGTCAGATACCGAGATCTTTCTCGCCGTGTCGGAAAACCGGAAGCGAGTATCATTCCGGTCAGAGTCATTCGTTGGTTTGCGATCATAGTGGCAGTGGGTGAATTGTTCTCATTTTTACCAAGCCTTTTCAATCTAAAGCTCACCACTGATTATGTCCCGCAAGTCCCGAATACGGTCATCACTGTCGACATCATGGGAATCGTTTGGCTGACCGGATTTGCGGCCATCATTGTCGGCTTTTCAAAATTTTTATTTCTTTGGCAGAAGACAAAGGAGATCAGGCGGAAATTTTATATTTGGTTTGTCCCGATCGGATTATATGCTCTTATTAATTATCTCAGACATATCAAAGCATTACCCGACGATACATCGGTCGAGATAACAACGTACGGCTTATACTTCCTGGTAATTTTTTCTACCCTCTTTCTTTGGTTTAAGATCGAATGGATCCCTCACGTTTCGCGTAAAGAAAAAAATAAAGTACTCGTCTTTAGCGCACTGGCTTCGGTGCTGAGCATATTGGTCGTTATCAGTTATTCAAGTGGTCTTACCGGTGGATTGCTGACACATTATGCAGTCATACTGCAAAGCGTCATTCAAGTGTCGATGCTTGGTATCTCTGTGTATTTCGGGCTTATCTTTTTCCATGCCTTATTCTCGCTTTCCTCGACCGAGCTTGTCGAACGCCGTGCTGCAGAAGTACAGTCACTCGCTAAGCTTACGAGATTCAGCTCCGATGTTTTGACGAGCGAATTACTGCTCGATATCCAACGGCTTGCCGATCAGATCACGGCACTCGCAAAAGAAGCAACGAAATCCGATTGTGCCTGGCTTGAAATGAATTTCCGTCCGGCATTCGGCGCCGCTTCCGGTGAAAGCCGATTATACCGATCGTATAATGACATTTCACAAGAGACCGCCGATCAATTATTAAAAACACCGCATCCTCATTTGCGAAGTGTCGGCGGATTGCGATCGTTAGCTGAAGAACTATCAGCAACGACAAAGCCAGTATTAATTACTGCGGGCGACCTGATCATTGAAGCACCGAACGTCTATGATGGCACGATCACTGAAGTAGCGTCGCTCATTGCCGTCCCTCTGTTGCATCGCGATGAACTGCGCGGAGCGATCTATGTCGCGAAAGAGCAGGAGTATGGTTATGACGATGAAGATGTTACTGTACTAACGGCTTTTAGTGACATTGCTTCACTTGCATTAGATACCGCACGTCTGCTTGCCGATTCCATCGAGAAGCAAAAATTCGATGGCGAACTCCGGGCGGCGCGTTCGATGCAGCAGAGTCTGTTGCCGAACAAAGTACCGGAAGTTGCAGGATATGAGATCGCTGCTATTAGTATTCCTGCTTATGAAGTCGGTGGCGATTATTATGATTTTACGACGCTTTCCGATAATTCACCGATCGTTGTTATTGGCGATGTTTCCGGTAAAGGTATCTCCGCTTCGATCTTCATGGCTGAGATCAAAGGCATTGTTCAGGCGCTTGGGCCGAAAATGGATGACTTACGTCAGCTATTCATTGGAACGAACGATGCATTAATGCGTAATATCGCAGAACAAGGTTTTCGACGGGCTTTTGTTACGCTTGCCGCCATTGGCATCAAGAACGACCTTCTAACGTATTCCCGCGCCGGCCATACCCCGCTACTGATCTTTTCAGCAAATAGCGATTACCAATATCTGCAGCCGAAAGGCATGGGATTAGGATTTGTCGGCAAACAGATCTTCGATGGAGTTCTCGAGCAAAAGACGATCGCCCTCGATCCGGGTGAAACGCTGATCTTATTTAGCGACGGCATTACCGAAGTTCGCGGTGCCGATGGCGAAGAGCTTGGCTATGCGCGATTTGCCGAGATCGTCCGGGCTGCGCGCTTCGAGGATACGATCCAGAAGATGACCGATAAAGTGTTACGCGATGTATTGCTCTACTCGGGCGATGCTTCTTTTTCCGACGATGCGACATTCGTGATCATAAGAAAACTATAAAACCTATGGCTACCACACCATCACAATTCACAGCAGTCGAAACAGCTTCGCCGAGGGCGGATCTTTCGGTGATCGCTCTTTCCGGCCAGCTCGATGCACATACTGCACCCGAATTCGAGCGGTTTCTCGAGCAGGAAGTCCGTAATGAAAATAAGCATAAGCTTATTCTGGATTTTTCCGCGCTTGAATATATTTCGAGTGCCGGGCTCGGAGTACTGATGGGTTTTATTGAAGAGGTTCGCTCCGATGGCGGCGATATGAAATTCGCTTGTGTGCCGGAGAAGATCTATCACGTACTCGATCTGCTCGGATTCCCCGTTGTCTTTACCATTGCCCCAACAGTTGACGAAGCGGCTGTTGCCTTTACGAACTAATGAGCGCTGAGAATATCATAGAAGTCAGGATATTCGAACCCAATACATCGGTACTTGCCGAACTACGGGAGTTCGTTATTTCGACAGGTCGTTTGGTTGGGCTTGCCGAAGAAACGCTTCGTAATATCGCGCTGGCCGTCGATGAGGCAGCGACGAACGTCATTCGTCATGTCGCGAGCCAGCATCCGTGTTTGATCGGCTGTACCTGTGAGACAAATTCGAATCACAGCGAAGTGACCTACGAAATTTCGTGGGATGATACAAAGCCGTTCAACCCCTCAATACCTGAAAAAGAAGTGATCTCCCAACGGATCGGGACATTCACCCCAGGAGGATTAGGTATTTTCCTTATGCATCATTTGGTTGATGATATTGCCTTTGATTACAACAATGGCAAGTGTGTAGTAAAATTAATTAAACGAGTTTAACAGATGAGTTACGTACCGTTCGATGTGCTTCCGGATCATTCAAGGCTGTGGATCTTTGCAGCCGATAAGCCGATCTCAGATGCCGAAGTCCTTGCGCTTACTGCCGAGATGCAAGGCTTTGTACAAACCTGGCTTGCCCATGGAATGCCCGTGACAGGAAGTTGCATGATGAAATACAACCAGTTTCTTTTCATCGCTGCCGATGAGTCGAGCCTTCCAACGGGTTGCTCTACTGATGAAATGACACGACGTGTCAGAGTGCTTGGTGAATCGTATGGAATCGAATTTCTTGGGATGCCACGAGTACAATACAGAACAAACGAAACGATCAGTACTGTCGGGAGGATGGATTTTGCTGAATTAGCTAAACAAGGTAGCGTTGATACTTCGACTGTTGTGTTCGATAACACAATAACAGCTCTTGCCGATCTTCGCAGCGGAAAGTGGGAGACCCCGGCCAAAAATAGTTGGCACTCAAAAGCATTTGAATTTCAAAACTAACTTTTGTAACTACCATGGCAGCTTATGATCCGAAAGTCGATGCTTATATCGCAAAATCTAAAGACTTTGCAAAACCGATCCTAATTCATTTTCGAGAACTGGTTCATAAGGTTTGTCCTGATGTTGAAGAGACGACCAAATGGGGAATGCCATTCTTCATGTACGCAGGTGATAATATGTGCATGCTAGCATCGTTTAAAGAGCATTGTGCTTTCGGTTTCTGGAAAGCATCGTTGATGAGTAATCCTAAGTTGAAGGAGAATGCTCAAGGTGAGACGGCGATGGGGCATTATGGTAAAGTTACCTCGATGAAAGACATGCC
>DASTAO010000464.1:0-5982 GCA_035712525.1 Kapaibacterium sp. (SeqCode) | reverse complement strand
AGTTAGACCTTATTGGAGCAGAATGGAGCAGAACGATTTTGAAGGTGCTTGTAAGTTATTGAAAACATGGAGCGGGAGACGGGGATCGAACCCGCGACGTCCAGCTTGGGAAGCTGGCATTCTACCGCTGAATTACTCCCGCCTTCAGCAATACAAAACTACACTTTTTTTCGATGATATTAATTAAAACGGCCACTTTTATTCTTTAAATAATGCTGGCAACCATAGGCAATTCTGCATTACTTAACTACTTCGTACAAGTTGCTAACTCTACCGCTTGTCATAATTTGCAAGCGTGGTACGTCTTTTGCTTAACTATATCAATGACGGTTTATATGTACAGATACTTATAGGATCGTCAGAGAGTAGGATACCAAAATGAAAAGAATATTTGCATCGGTAATGATCTTCTTGGCAGTTGCGACAACAGTAGCAACCGCTCAGAATTTTAGTGAATCGCCGGCGCATTGGAAGACGGTAACAGTGCGCGCTAAGGGAATGGATACCATCAGGCTTTCGGAACGGTCGCTCTTTACTATTCCTGAACTTTCCGATACTGTACCGCTTATCTACTACGAACCGTTTCCGGATTCGATGATGCCGCGTACTTCGATCGAAGTTGCTGAGATCACGATCCAGGCTTCGAGTGCCGATGAAGTTGTAAACATCCTCGAAGAGCAAGCTCGCAAGGCCGGTGCCGATTGGATCGTCGGGTTCAACGAACCGCGATTGAAATGGGTGAAGGTCGATGGAAGTGTAAAAGGCATCTACCGTTCGCAGGCAAGATTACTGAAAGTTATTGACCCTGAACTCGTACCAATGACAGATATCCACAGCATCTATTGCGATGCTAATCATATCGAAAATTGTAATGCTGTCTTGAGCTGGCTTGATCAGCACCAGCAGTAAGTGTAGGGTTGGGTGAATGAGAAGGCGGCTTCATGGCCGCCTTTATTTTTTCAGGAAATCGTTTTTGGCGGTACCCTGTATTTTTATATTATATTTGTATTAAGTACAAGAAGCCATTCCACATGGCCTACTGGAAAGCCGGCAAATAAAAAAAGATTTTTTTCAAAACGGGAAACTCGAAAGCGGATTTTTTGTTGGAATACTCGGAGCGCGATTACGCGATCCATTAGAACTTGACAATTAGGGGCGCTTCGGAGACTAGCGTAAGTTTCACAAAGGGAGGACCAATTTCTCTCACCGCGTACGCAGAACCGAAGCGCTGTTTATTTTAAAGCGCTGAAACCGGATTCAGCATTGCCCCGTTATACGGGCTCGAAATTTTAGTGTCGATCGGGGCGTGGCTCAGCCTGGTAGAGCACCTGGTTCGGGACCAGGGGGTCGGAGGTTCAAATCCTCTCGCCCCGACACTTACCTAACGAATTCAAAATGAAAAATGCAAAATGAAAAATTGCATTTTCTTTTCCTCCGTATTTCCGCATTAGTGCCAACTCTGCTGAATGATCATGGATGATTGTATCTTCTGCCGAATCGCTGCAAAGCAAGAGCCCGCTTGGGTTGTATACGAAGACGAATCTCATATTGCCTTCCTCACACCATTCCCAAATACTCCCGGCTTTACGGTGCTCGCACCAAAGGAGCATCGTTCAAGTGATGTGCTTGGCCTCGAAGAAAAGGAGTACCTTCAGATGATGAAAACGGCAAAAAAACTCGCAGCCATTTTGAATGAAAAATTACACACGAAACGTACCGGACTTATCATCGAAGGAATGGGTGTCGATCATGCTCATGTAAAACTTGTTCCAATGCATGGAATTAGCGTTGGTGATTGGAAGCCGATCCTGAGTGGCCATTCGGAATTTAGCAACACATACAACGGATACCTTACAACTCATGATGGGCCGAGGATGAACGATGCAGAACTTGATGCCATAAAAAATAAAATGTTGGCATAATTATTTTTCGCCACTTTTTTCTATTTCATCCCCTAAAAATACGATAATTCTACATTATATAACAGTTAAGCCAACGGGAAAAATTGTGACAGAATCGCCACAGATATATTTTTTTTTGTTGCTTGGTTTTTCCACAAAATTCACTTATATTTGTACCGCAGCCTTGAGAGCTCCCCTCTTTTTAGCAAGTCTGCCTCCAGCGGTATGCCATCCGTTTGGATCGTATTGCCGATCGACTCCCCCTCGTATTGAAAGACCTCTTTCAGTTTACTTATTATTATTTACTAAGCAAGATAAAAAATGAAAATCACAATCGCATCATTGATCGCGGTTATTTGCCTATTTACTTCGACACTATTTGCTCAACATAGTGCTGACGTTCCACATGTCATAAGTTATCAGGGAAAAATAACATCTGCGACCACACCGCTTCCCGATGGGGAGCATAACTTCACGGTTCGCCTCTATGGCGACGAACAAGGCACCTCGGTGCTTTGGCAAGGGGAATACCGCACGACGGTTACCGATGGACTGTTCAATCTCCAACTCGGCTCCGGCGGTCAAGACTTACCGGCAGTGCATTCCGGCTTGTGGCTTGGAATGCAGATCGATGGCGGAACTGAAATGAAACCATATACGAGCATTACTGCGGCTCCGTATGCACTTAGTGTCGCCAACGGAAGCATCACTGCCGAGAAGATGAATACCGATTACGTTTCATCGATCAAGATCAACGGAAAAAAGATCGGTGGCAAAGCCAGTGAGCTTAATATCATCGGAGGCGGTGGTGTATCGCTTCTTTACGATGAGAAGAAGCAGGCATTAGTTGTCTATGACGATCAGATCAACACAACGCCACAGCAAGGTTCGATTTCTGACGTAAATAAAGGTGGTACGGGAGTTGGTACGATCGCCCAGAACGGCATTATGTGGGGCAATGGCACCAATCCTATTTCTGCGACAGCATTGAATAGCGGCCAGTTATTGATCGGTTCTACCGGAGCTCCGGTTGCGGCATCGCTTACCGGTACTGCAAATCAGATCAACGTAACAAATGGATCTGGAAGTATTACGCTTTCGACTCCGCAAAGTATTGCTACATCCTCTTCTCCGACCTTTTCAAATCTTACCTTGAGTGGCAAAGCAATTTCGGCCGCTACAACTGTCGGTGATGCAACGGCAACACTAACCACAAAAGGATATGTTGATGGTGCCATTTCTTCGGCAACCGCTCTTTCAAGCGGCAAGATCATGATCGGTACGACCGGTGGCACACCAACGGCTGCTAACTTAACCGGCACGGTAAACCAGATCAATGTTGCCAGTGCATCGGGAAGCATTACGCTTTCGACGCCGCAGAATATTGGCACGACTTCATCGCCGTCGTTTTCAAATCTTACCTTAACCGGCAAAGCAACTTCGGCTGCTACATCCGCTGCCGATGCTGCAACGACGCTTACGACAAAAGGATATGTCGATGGTGCGATCAGCACCGCAACAGCGTTACCCAGCGGACAAATTATGGTCGGTACTATAGGTGGTACACCGACCGCAACGTTCCTCACGGGTACAAGCAACCAGATCAATGTTTCAAATGCTTCGGGCAGCATCACGCTCTCGACGCCTCAGGATATCGGCACTGCTTCTTCGCCGACGTTTTCAAATCTTACTCTCAGCGGCAAAGCAACATCAACTGCTACCGATGGTGCAGACGATGCTACAACTCTTACGACCAAAGGATACGTCGACGATGCGATCGCTGCCATTCCGATCGCTCCGTCGTGGGAGTTAGCAGGTAATGCCGGTACGTCCTCTTCGAATGATTTTGTCGGTACGCTTGATGCAGCCGATCTTGTGTTCCGTACTAATAATCTCGAGCGGATGCGGTTATCTTCCGATGGCGCTTTCTTACTCAACGGTACTTCGGGCGCTGTTCCTATCACTGGAGGCGGTACCCGATTGATGTGGGTTCCGTCGATGGGAGCATTCCGTGCCGGAAGAGCCATTGGTAGCGGCTGGAATGATTTTAATATCGGAATAAATTCATTTGCAACCGGCTACGGCAATGTCGCCAGCGGAAATTATTCGAACGCGCTCGGTTTTTCGAGTTCAGCGTACGGTGCAGCGGCGTTTGCGGCAGGCTCTGCGGTAACGGCAGTTACCGATGCGGCGGTTGCTATGGGTAGCGCTTCGATCGCTGCAGGGCTTAGCTCACTGGCCATCGGCGATAATGCTGTCGCCTGGGGTGACGTATCGGTCGCCTTAGGAGAAAGCACCGAAGCTAATGGGTTCGCATCAATGGCGACAGGCTATTCCACGATCACCACCGGTGACTATGCGTTTGTCTCGGGAAAAAATCTTACGATCGGTACCGGAAGTTTCGGCTTTAATGGCAGCACGACCGGATCGACCGTTAATGTCTCTGCGCTTGGCCGCGTCGGATATTTTGGTGATGTTGATCTGATGATCGGCAACGACGATAATAATCCCCGTTCGTTGAAATTTTATGAAGCAAATGCTTCCGGCACCTATAGCGGTACAAACTATACCGCCATCAAAGCACAGAATCAATCGGCAAACATTACGTATACGCTGCCTGCAACGCAGGGTGCGGCCGGTTCGGTAATGACGAATAACGGAAGCGGTACCATGAGCTGGAGCGATCCGAAGGTATTGGCGTATGCAACGGTTTCTGCCGGTGCGACGATCACGATTCCGAGCACAGCAGCCGTCGTAAAGATCAATGACGATGGCGATAGCACAATGGCCAATGCTGTTACGATGCCGAGCGGTACCAATGGTAAATTATTATACATCTACAATGACGATGCCGAACCGACGACAGGCGATGTCACGATCGCATCCGGTGCGATGGGTACCTATGTTTATGTAGATGGCTGGCGCAAAGCCAACTAAATTTTCACCGTTAAGAGAGAGTTCAAGTTTTTCAAGCTCGGTTCAATGCGAACCGGGCTTTTTTTATTGTTATTAGATAATTATTAATTATGAAAAAAATGTAAATCTCATGTAACTCTTCGGGGTTGTAGTAGTTTATAAGGTAAGAATTTGAACTGAAACGTAAAAACGGAGGATATATGCGGTTCAGAATTTTCGCATGGATATGTGTTTTCTCTTTGTTCACTGGGTTAAGGGTATCCTATGGCCAAAGTGACAGTTGTTTAAAGGTCCTATCAAGTGCGACTGATACAACATGGTCAAATCCTGATTCCGTGAAGGCTGATAGTTGTATTGGTTCTTCTACTTATGGTCAATTATATTGCAAAGGTTGGTTTATCGTCGAATTTAGTTATTACGTCCTTCCTGCTCCCTGGGGCCCTGCTGATACAATTATAGACCGCACTTGGCATGATATAGATACTGTATATCCAACGATTCGCAATTATTTTGACACATTAGAACAAAAATATGGTACCTTCTTTTTCCGTAAACAACAACCGGATTTTGTGGACACATCACTCGGAAGAAGTAGTATTTTTAAAATATGGTTCAGTAATAACGTAAACATCGACAGCGTGAAACAAGCTTTAAAATCAGCCCCATTCGTTAGGTTTGCTGACTATGATATGAGAATTATTGTCTATGCAGAAACAAGAATTTATGATCCATCGAAATTTTTATCTTTAAACAAAATTGTGTTGTCACGATCTTTAATCGCAAATTCTTCTGCCTTATTAAAGTCTTTTATTAAGGCTGAGAACAACGATATAAATATTTTTGATCTACTAGGGAATAGGATTGAATCCTACAAGACACAAGCCTCTGAAGAAACAATAATACACGATCTTTTTTCTTTTTCGAATGGAATGTTTATGGTTCAAAATGGTTCGTCTATCATTTTGATTAATGTGTGTGATTAAATATCTTTTATTTGCAAGGTGGAGGATTTATGAAGACTATCTTTGTTTTGTGCGTTAGTATTTTTATGTTTTTAAGCTTGAATAATTACTGTCTTGCACAATGTCCCGACAGTTGTTTAAAGGTCCTATCAAGTGCGACTGATACAACATGGTCAAATCCTGATTCCGTGAAGGCTGATAGT
>DASTAO010000463.1:0-9499 GCA_035712525.1 Kapaibacterium sp. (SeqCode) | reverse complement strand
TCCAATGATGAGGATATTAAGTCTGGTGAATGTGTACAGAAAATAAACTGATTGTTTTCACCAACGCTTTTTAGTGTTTGGATTAATTTATAACTTAGCTCTGGATGCAGATGCAATTCAGGTTCATCAAAAACAACAATGCAATTATCAGGCTTCCTTAATAAGAAATCGAAAACGATATTTACCACCTCCCTCTCACCAGAACTTAAATTACTAATATTGAAAGTCTTTCCCTGATACTCATATTCTAACTGCTGGGTTTGTGCGGAAGGATTTAGGAGTTTTTTAGGACTTAATAGTTGACTGAAGGCATCCTTAAAAATTGCTATCGGATCTTCGAATTCCAGATTCATTGCGGTTTTGCCTTCACTTTTCAAACGTATTGCCATATTTGCAATACCCCTTTTCTGATGTTCTATTATTTTAAAAATTGAATGGACAGTATCTTGATATCTACTTTTTATTCCTCCAAAAGTGCTATTCCATCCAATGTTCTCTTCATATGGATCAGCGAACTCCCAAGTAAATGCAAAGGGTTGTACTTGCTGAAGGCTTCTGTCACTTTCAAAAAAAAGCACACCACTTTTCCAGTGACCACGCCGCTTATTTTGTTGTAGTGTTTCTTTCAATAATTCAGCATCAGCATTATTTGTAGTATCCAAAAAAGATTTACCCCAAGATTGAGATTCCTCTTTACACGTAGCCTCCACAATTAGCTTAAAATTATGAGTTTGAGTATTCCTTGTTGGGTTTTGAACAAAAGTAAGTAAACTCTGTAAAAGGCGTGACTTGCCAACACCGTTTGGCCCGGCGATAATTACCACGTCAGAAAGATCATTTATCTGAAATAATTTGACCGGTGGAACATTCTGCGCATAAATAGATTTAAGTCTCATAATAATGTGGGCTAAAAAAGATGAACAATGACAGTTTGAATTCCACTCCAAATGTATTTAACAACGCTGAAGAATTAATGAAGAATTCTTTAGCTGAAAATTTGGAGGCCGCAAATTTTTGTGTCAACTATAACAAAGCTACTAAACCTGAACTTTGGGGCAATAATAATCCGGGTGCACTAGGTATCCCCGCGTGTATTCTACTTATGTCTATAATAGACACAATAGGCGCAGCATATCGAAAGGCCTTTGATGCAAAATCCGATCGTGCCAATTTCGATGTTTTAAAAGTTTCAGATATATTTTCTATGTCACTTGCTGACAACGAGATAAAAGCTGTCTACGATGATCTCCGATCCTTAGTAACACACAATGGCTTAATAAAAGAAGTTATTGAAATTAAAAATGACTTTGGTACATATGCTTTCACTTTTGGAAACATTGGTACAAGAAAACGGATTAGAGTTATTTACCTAAAAACATTGCTTGATAATTGCAGGCATGGCATTGCTTACTTTAACGAGCATGCTTCAAAAATGCTTGCTATTTCTCGCGTAGATCAAGATGCAAAATTAAAGGTAGAAATACAGAGACCCAGCATCAAGGATGCACCTTCAACTGGATTTGACACCTACTTAACTCCCTCCAAATAAAGATGGGTGCGCGATTCGCACACATCTTTACTAGATTCATCACGAACACCCGCTAGTCGTCCCGCAGTCCTCGCAGAGGGTGCAGGCGCCGTTGCGCTTTACTCTCATGGAGCCGCAGGCGGGACATTGTTCGCCGGTATATCCCTTAGTCTTGGCTTCGCGGTATTGCTGCTTGCGTGTTTCGGCAGCAGTCGTGGCGCTGACGGGAGCATTCGTCGAGGCCATGACGGGTTCATTCACCATCGAAGCATCCTCTTTCATGCTCTGGCTCTTGAGGCGCTCAACTATCTCGTCCTCGCTCGGCGCTTCGCGCTTTGCTGAGATGGGTGCAGCAGCAGCCGTCTGTTTGCCGTGATCGTGATTATGCTTGACTTCATCAACAGCCTTGACATGGACGAAATCCTGACGGTTGAGATATTCATAACCCAATGCACGGAAGACGTAATCGAGAATGGAGGTCGCATTCTTGATCGCTTCGTGTCCCTGGACTGATCCAGCGGGTTCGAAACGAGTGAACGTAAAGGTATCGACAAGCTCTTCGAGCGGAACGCCATATTGCAGCGCCTTCGAAGCAAGCACGGAGAAGCAGTTCATCAACCCTTTAAAGCTTGCCCCCTCCTTGTACATATCGATGAAAATTTCGCCAAGCGTGCCGTCGTCATATTCGCCGGTACGCAAATAGATCTTGTGGCCGCCGACGCTTGCCTCGCGCAACCATCCGCGGCGGCGTGCCGGAAGCTTTGCGCGGCGCGGCTGCCAGGCGGCTCCGGCTTCTTCGGCCTGAGCGGCAATGATCTGATGCAACTGTGCAGCACCGATGGTTTCTTTCGTCTCGTCTTCCGGATCCGAAAAGAGAACCTGCTCTGCCAGATCGCCTTCTTCGCTCACCGAATTCAACGGCTGCGAAAGCTTCGAGCCATCGCGATAGAGCGCATTGGCTTTGATCATCAACTTCCAGGAATCGGTATAGGCCGAAGCGATATCCTCGATCGATGCCTCGTTCGGCATGTTGATCGTTTTCGAGATCGCACCGGAAATGAACGGCTGTGCAGCAGCCATCATGCGGATATGCGCACCGAACGGAATGAATCGCTTGCCGTACTTACCGCACTTGTTGGCACAATCGAAGATCTGCAGGTGACTCTCTTTGAGGTACGGAGCACCTTCGATCGTCATCGTACCGCAGACGAAATCGTTTGCTTTATTAATATCGTCCTTCGTGAATCCGAGTGCCGAAAGCATATCGAAGTTCGGATCGTCGAGTTGTGCTTCGGTGAAGCCAAGCTTTTTGCAGAAGTCCTCGCCAAGCGTCCACTTATTGAAGGCAAAGCGAAGATCGAAGACGTTATCGCACATCTTATCGATCTCAGCGATCTTCTCATCGCTGAAGCCTTTGAGCTTCAAACTTGCTTTGTTGATCGCCGGGCAGTTAACGAGCGTGCCGTGGCCTTTGCAATATTTCTCGATCTCTTCGATCTGCTTTTCGCTATAGCCGAGTTTGTGCAATGCCTTATGCACCGACTGATTAACGATCTTGAAGTATCCACCGCCGGCAAGTTTCTTGAACTTCACGATGGCAAAATCAGGCTCAATACCGGTGGTATCGCAATCCATCACAAGGCCGATCGTACCCGTCGGGGCGATAACAGTTACCTGTGCGTTGCGGAAGCCATGGGCTTCGCCAAGCTCATACGCACGGTCCCAGCATTCGCGGGCCGAAGCGACGAGATCTTCCGGGCAAAGCTCGGCATTGATGCCCATCGGCTTGATGGTAAGATCTTCGTAGCGGTCGGGTTCGGCATTATATGCTGCAAGCTTGTGATTGCGAATGACGCGAAGCATCGCATCGCGGTTAGCCTCGTAGCGCGGGAAGGCACCGAGATCGCGGGCGATCTCTGCACTCGTCGCATACGATTCGCCGCACATGATAGCCGTCAGTGCACCGCTGATAGCAAGCGCCTTCGGGCTGTCATACGGAATACCCTGCACCATAAGAATGGTACCAAGATTCGCGTAGCCTAAACCAAGTGTGCGATAATCATACGAACGCTGAGCGATCTCACGCGATGGGAATTGTGCCATCAATACGGAAAGCTCGAGCGTGATCGTCCAGATACGAATGGCGTGTTTATAGTCGTCGATGCGGAATTCACCCGTCTCTTCATCGAGGAAGTGAGCAAGGTTGATCGAAGCAAGATTGCAAGCAGTGTCATCGAGGAACATATATTCCGAGCACGGATTCGAAGCATTGATGCGGCCATCGGTCGGGCAGGTATGCCATTCGTTGATGGTCGTATCGAACTGCAAACCCGGATCCGCGCTAGCCCAGGCAGCAAGCGTGATCTCATTCCAGATCGCACGAGCTGGTAGCTTGCGAGCCGTCTTTTTCGAGGTGCGCCAGCGGAGCTCCCATTCTTCGTCATTCGCGACTGCATTCATGAAGTCGTTGGTGACGCGAACGGAGTTATTCGAATTCTGACCGGAAACGGTCTGATAAGCTTCGCCTTCGTAATGCGTATCGAAGGTTTTAAAATCAATGTGGTCGTATCCCATCTCGACCATGCGCAAGCAGCGGACGATATAGTTCATCGGTACGCCGCGGGCAAGCGCTTTCTTGATCGCAAGATCGAGATCGCGATTCGTGTGGCGATCGACACCACTTTCGAAAGCGATCTTCATGATCGTATTCAGGAAGAGATCGCAGATCTTCGAGCCGGCAACGAGTGCAGCGACTTTCTGCTCTTCGCTTGCCTTCCAGGTGATGAAGTCTTCGATATCCGGATGATCGACATCGAGAATGACCATCTTGGCTGCACGGCGAGTCGTACCGCCGCTCTTTACTGCAGCTGCAGCCGTATCGAAAATCTTGAGGAAGCTCATCAGGCCGCTGGAATGTCCGCCACCGGAAAGCTTTTCGCCGCTTGAGCGTAATGCACTGAAATTAGAGCCTGTACCCGAGCCGTATTTGAAGATACGGGCTTCGCGAGTTAAGAGATCGAAGATACCGCCTTCGTTCACAAGATCGTCACTAACGGACTGGATAAAGCAGGCATGCGGCTGCGGATGCGTATAGGCATCGGTCGAGCGGGTTAGTTCGCCTGTCTTCGGATCGACATACCAGTGACCTTGTGCCGGACCGGCAATGCCATACGCCCAGTTGAGCCCGGTGTTAAACCATTGCGGTGAGTTCGGAGCACCCATCTGCTTCATGATCGTATAGACCATTTCGTCGTAGTATGCCTGGGCATCTTCCTTCGTATCGAAGTAGCCGTACTTCTCGCCCCAATAGCGCCAGCAACCGGCCATACGATGGGCTACCTGCTTGATCGAGCGTTCCGGTCCGAGGGCGGGTTTGCCATCTTCACCAATGAGCATGTTGCCATCGGCATCGCGCTCCGGGACTCCGGCCTTACGGAAATACTTTTGGGCAAGGATATCGGTAGCTACCTGCGACCATTGGCGCGGTACTTCAATGTCATGCATTTCGAAGATCGGTTTACCATCCGGATTGCGCAAAACGCTCGATCGCATGGTGTACTCGAACTGTTCGAACGGGCTAATACCCTTTTTAGTAAAGCGACGGGCTACCTTCATACTGGCGTATGCTCCTCTATTTTGAAAACAATTATTGTCGTTGAATTATTTCGCTCTGCAGGGGGCACGGGGGCAAAAACAACCGGCTTCCTACTGTAGTCTGGGGGTTTGTTTAAGGCTTTTTCGGCTTCGATCTATCGCTGCTGGCATCTCTTGCATTTCTGTAGTGAATCGGCTTACAATTTTGGTGAGTCGGTTATCTATTTTTATGCAGCGATGAGTTATGATCGTAACGCAAAAACCCTATTCAAACACAAAACTCGTACGCTCAAAAATTAAGCGTGAGTTGTAAATACAAATTAACTACTTTTCATTCACAAAAGCAAGGATATTTGGGGTGTTTTTATCAACATAATTACCAACACGCTCAGGGGTTATCAACACTGAAATAATAGTGGAGAATAAGGCATTGAAAAATCAGTAGGAAACAGTATTATTTCGATACTGTTATATTATCGTAACGAGCCTTCCAATCGACCAGCGGGGTCATCACTTCTTCATGCATATGAGTTGCAACTCCGGGCATCGGAGAAAGGCACAATGCTTTACTACCAAAGCGCACTCCTGCATATAGCTTTTTGCTTAAATAACGGTCATTTGCCCCTGTGCAGGAATTCCAGAAAATTGAACGATATTTCTTAAATGTCTTTCCCTGTGCCATAAAGGTGAATGTCGTATCCGTCACTTGCCGCCAATGACAAAACCGCGAAAGAAAAATAAGCGAGAACCGCAGGTACTTTGCCTTATACCGATCAGGATAATCGGGTGGATGAATAACGATCGGTGCTTTGCGAAGATTATTGCGAATACCGATAGAAGTCAGGAAGCGTTTGGTTGTAATATATTCGTCTTTGTGCTCGATAAAATCTATTATCCAGTCGAATGCTTGTTTGGAATGTAAGTAGTCATCCTCACATAGATACACCCAATCTTCATCTGGCGCATCAAAGGCAAGCTTCATCGATTGGCGAAGCGATTCATCATTGCCCCAATCGCCAAGAGTAAGTGTAACCGGAAATTGACGAAAGAACAATACCATCTCATCACTAAGCTTATCGCCAAGCACGGTTATTGTATAATCGATGCCCTCAAGCGATTCGAGCAAACTCAGGAAGCACTTTTTAATAAGCGTTTTCTTATCGGCATTGAATGGCCGCGGTGTATTGTGTAGTGAATGTACAACATCGCAGGTCCGAAAGATGACATGAAAGCGAGGAGAGTTCATCATGAAATAGCTCGTCCGAGAATGGCACTCCAGGCACTGCAAATATCAGCTTCTTCGTTTTGGAAGGAATACTCGTTAGTAATAAATTGTGAAGCTGCTACTCTCATTGTATTGAACGGTTGGGGATCATTTGAGTATGACCTCAAAACCGATTCCAGAGTTTTTACATAACCACGAATATCGGCTGCTTCGATCGGAAAAGAATGCTCCGGTAGAAAATATTCTTTGCCTCCCCCACCATGATAACCGATCACGATACAACCGGTAGCCATTGCTTCTGCCGGCGGCAATGAAAATCCTTCAGGATATCCGAAGCTTAGAAACAAGAGAGATTCCTTCATAATTTTCGCCGTTTCGGTCTCAGTTACATTCTCGATGAGCCTGATATTATAGCCCTTCAAAGCACCATGTATCTTAGCAATATTAATTACTTCCTGCGCTTCTTCTCGGTGCTTGCGAGGCATGAAGCAGATCTGTTTTTTCTTCTTGCTTTCGAATGAGAAAAGCTTTGCATTTATTGCATTTCTTATCCTATGAATTGTAATGTCCGGAAAAATCGACTGCACATACTCCTTGCTGTCCTCAGAAACAACAATAGTAGCGACTACGGTAGGATCAAGATATGGCGTGTTCAGATCCGTCGGATCGAAACCAGTTCTCGCAAAAGTATTATAGGCATTTTGGTTAAAAATGACTTTACGGATCGGTGGCAACTCTTCTTCCCAAAAATCGGAATTACTAAAGAATGTTTTTTTCTTATCCACTCGAAGTGTTTTGGCCATCTGAGGCCCATAGATCTCCGGTAGAACAAGAATATCATTATCCCTAAACTTAAATTCTGACCACGAGATCGTTGGCGTATTATGCGCAAACCAGGTGATCTTGAACCCTTTGCGCCGATGTAAAATCTTTGCATCAATCCCATATTTACCAAGCACATCGACCTGACGGTACAACTGTTTTACGCCACCAATAGTAGCATTCGAATCAGGTGACAGGAAAAATATTCGTTCAGACATTATAAGTAATTAAGTAATTTTTCTTTCATCGCAGAGTGACCAAATGGGGCTAATCGTTCTAGAGAGATATCAGTCACCGATCTATAGAAATCCATATCGTTCAACAATCGCTTTCCTATTTCAACTGCTTCAGAAATAGCGAACGCCGATGAGACCATCAACTCAGGAAATAGCGTTTCCTGATGCACTGTTGAAGGCGTTGAAATCACCGGTACTTGCAATGCCGCCGCATCGAGAATATTTCTCCCCCAGGTATATCGCTCATCAAGATTTACCCATAAATACGAAGCTCCATAATACGTAAAGTATTCTTTGAAAGGCTTTTCCGGTAGTACCCTCAGGGCTGAATCATTATAATATTGTTTTACTTTATCGATGCGATATTCAGGATCAAACGATCCGTATTTCTTCCAAAGGGCCGGCAATGTTTTTAATTTGCGGCTAAGCCGCGGTTCACAGCCGACCATTGGAATATCTAATTGCTTAGCAACAAGATAATCCGTCTGTCTCGAAGAAAGAAATGATGAAAGGAATACTTCTTCTCTCCGATGTTCGATCGGTGTTGCTAGTGCCCTGATCCCTTCTGAAGGATGAGGCACACCGATATATTCAACACGGGTCTTCGTAAGTGATCGAAAAAGATCAAGGGAAATGCTATTAATGACCGACACGAGATCCGCAGCATCGAGTATTTCCTTTACTTTAGGATTCGGCTTAAGATATTCTGCAGCATTACCTTCAACAAGTGTTACCCACTTAACGGCATCTGGTTTTGACCTAAGGTATGTGAGGTGATTATCGAGGTACTGAGCATTCAAATTGCCGATTACGATGTCATAATTTACGATCTCCGAGACTGACAGAGCGTCTCCACAGCTATAATCACCATCAAAGGCAAAGACCCAGGCTTCGATCCCGTTGGTAACGGCAGCTTCATGGCGGCGCTCGCTTGCGCTCCATCGGCCGGGATTACCACCGAGTACCAATACCTTAGGGTCGGAAAATGACATCTTTAAAAATACGGTAAAAGAATGGGTAACACTTTTTTCTTAATTTTTTACAGCCAAGGATTGTTGCGATTCTTCAATATGAATTCCCTCAATTCCTGTGTCGGTATCATTCTCGCCGGTGGCTCCGGTTCACGATTATACCCTTGCACAAAAGTCACCAATAAACATTTGCTGCCCATTGGCGAAATGCCAATGATCTTTTACCCACTCAAAAAACTTGTTGGCGCCGGGATTACCGATATCCTTATCGTAACCGGTACCGAACATATGGGTGACTTCATTTCCCTTCTCGGCTCCGGAAAAGATTTTGGCTGCCGGCTAACCTACCGCGTTCAGGATGAAGCAGGTGGTATTGCCCAGGCACTTGCTCTTGCCGAGCGCTTTACAAATGGCCAACCGATGTGCGTTATTCTCGGTGATAATATTTTTGAAGATAGCATTAATGGCACGATCGCAAGCTTCATGAGCGATCCCCAGACTGCCCACATCATTCTTAAAGAAGTAAGCGATCCGGAGCGGTTTGGTGTTGCGGTCGTCGAAGGTGATCGCATCAGCAATATCATTGAAAAACCAACCCAAGCGCCTTCTAATTTTGCAGTGACGGGTATCTATTGTTATCCCGGTGATGTCTTTGATATCATCAAAGGACTTAAACCCTCTGCTCGTAATGAGCTTGAAATCACCGACGTCAATAATGCGTATATCAATACGGGGCGTCTTGGATATTCCATGTTCAACGGCTATTGGAGCGATGCCGGTACATTTCCTTCGCTTGCAAAAGCAAACGAGTTAGTAGTCACTACTGCCCCACAGTTTTAATAATGACCTTTCTTATTACCGGCGGCGCCGGCTTCATCGGTTCGAATCTTGTCCGGTTTGCGCTCGAGCGCGGCCATGAGGTTGTAACCGTCGATGCATTAACCTACGCTGGGTCTGAAGAAAATCTTAACGGCCTAAACCCCGACCAGCACCAATTCATAAAAGCCAATATCACGAACAAGGAGGCGGTCGAGCGAATAATTCGCGAGGGTTTCCACGGTAGATCATTTAATGCCGTAATTAATTGCGCCGCCGAGACCCACGTCGATCGGTCATTGGTTCT
>DASTAO010000462.1:0-3678 GCA_035712525.1 Kapaibacterium sp. (SeqCode) | reverse complement strand
AAACTCACTTTACTAAAGGCATTGCACAAGCGTTCGGTATCGATGATCATGAACTCTCTTCACCGACCTTTTCTCTTGCCAATGAATATGAAGGTCATCTGCCCGATGGAACACCATTACTGTTCTATCATCTCGATTGCTACCGATTCGAAAAACCGGAAGAATTATTAGAGCTCGGTGTAGAAGAATATTTATATCCTTGTGGTGGTATTTGTGTGATCGAATGGCCTGAGCGCATCGAAGCGTACATACCGCAAAACAAGATCGAAGTTCTTTTCGAAGTGATCAGCAATGCTGAACGAAAGATAACCATCGTATTATGATCCTTGCATTCGATACATCCGGTAAAGACTTGCACCTTGGCTTATTCAGCATCGAAGGGATGAGCATTGGCGAGTTTCATCACATTGCTCAACCAACAGAGCGTGGAGTACACGATCTGCTATTAGCTCAGAAAACTAAAGACTTGCTTGACTCTAATTCTATTTCGGTAGCTGAAATATCACGCATTGGTTTTATCAATGGCCCCGGTTCATTCACTGGGTTACGGATTGGCTTAGCATTTGCAAAAGGGATGGCTTTCGGATCTAAAAGTACTCTGGTACCTATCATTCTGCATCGGTTATTACAAGAGCAGGTTGTTCGGTTATACCCTGATCAAACATTCGAAGCGATCGTTACTCCAGGCTATGAGCCAAGCTCCGTCTATTATGCACCGTTCGATTCTCCTGAAGAAATAATTCTTCGACCGGTTGCTGAGATAATTGATTCGCTTGGAATTTATCAAATTTGTGGAGACCCAATATTACAAGAGCGCTTTGAAGCAGGTGCAGTACAATATAAACCGGTGCTGTTTGATCTTTCAATGCTTGCTCAAATGACGGCTTCATCTACTCCTTTGGATTCGATCTCAACTCTCGAACCATTTTACGGGTCTGATTTTAAAGTTATATTGAAGAAATAAAAAAGACGCGTTGATCGCGTCTTTTTTATAACGCTTTCGATGCTAATTATGCAAGCTTTCCTTCAGCCGTGATCTCAGCTTTGATCGCTCTCGAGATCGGGCAATTTGCCTTTGCATTTTCAACAGCTTCGTTGAGTTTCGTCTGATCGCCGTTTGGGATCTTTGCAGTTACCGTAAGATGGATCTGGGTAACAGTCCAATCGCCTGCCGCTTTATCGGTCGTCAGGACAGCCGAAGTATTGATCTCATCGGCAGTCATCCCCATGCCGTCGAGCACAAACGCAAGCTTCATTGAAAAGCAGGCTGCATGAGCAGCTGCAAGCATTTCTTCCGGATTCGTGCCGCTGCCATCACCGAAACGGTTAGTCCAGTTATAAGCAGTGTTGATCGCCTTGGATTCGGTGGTTACAGTGCCGGTGCCTTCTTTGCCGGTGCCATTCCATTTTGCCGTTGCTGTACGGTTAAATAACGTTGCCATGGTGGTATAATAAGTTAGTTAAAATTTTTAAGTGAGGGCGATATAACAAGGGCTATAGACATAGGGTTTACCCTATATCGTAGCTTTTGAACCGAGCAGGCGAATATCTTCCGAATGAGTAAATAAGATATGATCGTGATAATAATGCGTCAGTAGGAAGCATAAAATTATCATATAGTAGACCTGATCGAAACTCAGATGGTGATACTGCTGGGTCAGTAATAAAATACCGATCACCGATAATGCGCTTGTAGCTGCAAGGACATTAAAACCATAGTACTTCCACCACTTACCTGGCTCGGCAAGCTTCCTGATCGCGGGCTTCGTGATCTCTCCGCGCTCGTACCGCAAGCGATTAATATACCACGTAAGGCCAAGATACTGGAAGGAATGCCAGGAGTTAAGGCCCTGAAAGGCAACATCAAGTTCATGAAAGAATGGGGTGAAGAATGTCGCCAAAACTGTTACACTTATTAGCAGCGTCTTCGGAATGTTACCGATGCCAAGTTGGAATTCCCTAACCGTCTTAGCTATATATAATACCAGTGCGATCGCAAAGAGAGTACTGGCAAACCACCAAACGGCATCGAACTTTAACGCTTCCGGAAAATACAACGGCTGATTGCCGACGGCAAACGTATTATGTACCATCCGATAGGTCGCCATCGGGTAGAGTGCTGTTAGAACAACGGCATAATCGATCACTCTCGAATATTTTGTCAGGATTGATCGCTGGCGTTCATTATAGCAATCAACAATGAAAATGATCTGGTGTAGAACATGGATGCTTGCCCAGAAGAAAAAGAAGGTAAGCAGATACGTAAAATGAAAGATTGCCGAGTAGATCACTATGCTCGGAATAATGATCGCCATTGGGATGATAGTCCAATATCGCTTCCGAAACGTCGGTTCTAAGAGGGTCCGGGTGTAAGTTGCATACATGTGCGGGCCGCCGATGCAAAAGGCAATGATGCCATTAACAGTGTTGCGGGCCAGGTCAGGATCGAAGCCAATACTGCGGCCAACATAGTAGGTCCCATATGGGACTATCATTAAGATCACCGAAAGGGAAACCCAAGTAAGGTCCCATTGCGGAGAACGCAACCAAAGTCGATTCGTACGACTCTCTTCGGTTGTCAGGGCGAAAGTGGTCATTCGTTGGATAAGATCCCAGCAATAAGTAAATACTGAACACTAAAACGAAGGTATTAGACTCCCAAACGCAAATTAGGTTTCAGTAATTACTTACAAGATTATGGAAAATATGGATGTTAAGCATCATTGGAAACGATTGGATAACCTAATAATAATAATTTCATATCGGAGTAGGATGTGGTTTTTTCGGTTGAAACCAGTACAGTTAAGTTTACGTAGCTATTAGCAAATTATTATGCCAAGAGACGTAATGTCCTTCGAGCAACGACAAGCAAGTCCACCGCTTCATAAGAAGAAGATCCTGTTTATCTGTGGTTCGCTCAACCAAACAACCCAGATGCATAAGATCGCGAAGACTCTTCCCGAGTATGATCATTACTATACTCCATACTATGTCGATGGCGCCATGGAGTTGCTTCGCAAACGCGGAGCCCTCGAGTTTACGATCGTTGGTGGTGAGTTCTATAAACGAACGATACAATACTTACACGATAACCGGTTGACCATTGATTATCGCGGTCAGCAGCATCATTATGATCTCATCGTTCGTTGTGGCGACATCTTCGTACCGAAAAATACCCGTGGCAAACGCAGCGTATTGGTGCAAGAAGGAATGACCGATCCGAAGAACATTCGGTTTTATCTCATCAAATATTTAGGGATCATTCCGCGCTGGATGGCGAGTACTGCTGCCTTCGGCATGAGCGATGAATATGATAAGTTTTGTGTGGCAAGTGATGGCTACCGCGATCATTTTATTCGTAACGGTATCGATCCCGCGAAAGTGGTGATTACCGGCATTCCGAATTTCGATAATTGCAAACGCTTTTTTAATAATTCATTTCCGCATAAAAACTATGTTTTAGTGTGTACGTCAGATATGCGTGAAACTTATCGATATGAAAATCGTCCGAAGTTTATCAAACATTGTCTTGAGATCGCCGGCAACCAGCAATTGATCTTCAAATTGCATCCGAATGAAAATAAGGAGCGGGCGATCGCCGAGATAAATACCTACGCGCCACATGCACTGGTCTTTGCCAGTGGAAGCGCCGAAGAGATGATAGCAAATTGCGATACG
>DASTAO010000461.1:0-7063 GCA_035712525.1 Kapaibacterium sp. (SeqCode) | reverse complement strand
TAAGAAGAAAATAACATTACTTGCTATTTGGGCAAACAATCCCGGGGATAAAGACGGTCAGTATATCGAACAAGTTTGGAAAGCACTCCATTACTATGATGCATTACTTAAGAGACAGAACGTATTATTGGTTGGCGATTTCAATAGCAATTCAATCTGGGATAAAAAGTATAAAATGGGCAATCATTCTCATGTTGTCAATTACTTAGAGAAAAGGAAAATTTTTAGCTGCTATCATCACCATCATCAACAAGAGCAGGGCTCAGAAAAGCATCCAACTTTCTATCTTTATAAACATGTCGATAAGCCATACCATATCGATTATTGCTTTGCTTCGAAAAAACTCTTAAGATCCTTAACCAATGTTGAGGTCGCCGACTACCAAGCATGGAAAAATTATAGCGACCATGTCCCGATAATAACAACCTTTAATTTTTAAAACAACAAATTTCCAGTTTTTAAAACCCGTAACCAAATAGTTACGTATATTTGTGTAACCAAATAGTTACAGATTATGAGAAGGGACGTTTTTCAGGCAATTGCCGATCCGAATCGCCGGGCCATTTTAGGGCTTCTGGCGCTGCAAACGCTGACGTTGAATGCCATTTCCGAGCAATTCAAGATCAGCCGCCCGGCCGTTTCGAAGCATGTAAAGATCCTCAGCGAATGCGGCCTCGTCGAGGTGCATCAGCAGGGCAGGGAGCGCTATTGCGAAGCAAGGCTCGATAAGCTGAACGTCGTCTCAGATTGGGTCGAACAGTATCGCCAATTCTGGGAGACGAAGTTCGACGCCCTCGAAGAATATTTACAAAAATTACAACAGGAGGAAAAATCCAATGACTCAAAGCTCATCTAATACGGCTGACCGCGAGATAGTATTATCGCGGGTAATCAATGCACCGCGCGAACTTGTCTGGGAAGCATTCACTAACCCCAAGCATCTTGAAAAATGGTGGGGCCCGAATGGCTTTACTACTAAGACCAAAGAATTCGATTTTCGCGAAGGCGGAGATTGGGTTCATACGATGATCGGCCCTGATGGAGCTCAGTATCCGAATCATAGCCACTTCGAAGAAATTCGTAAACCGGAATTACTTCGCTATCTTCATGGTGGCGGAAAAGTCGAAGGCTCCGACGACGCTCAGTTCGAAGCAACGATCACCTTTGAAGATGAGAATGGAAAAACAAAGATCACGATGCGAAGCGTCTTCCCATCGGCAGCGGCTCGCGATTATGTTGTTCGTGAATACGGCGCAGTCGAAGGCGGCAAGCAACACCTCGCAAATCTTGATGAGTACGTCACTCACATTCCGATCATTCTTGAGCATACTTATAATGCACCAGTATCAGTAGTGTGGAAAGCACTTACCGATCCTGCCCAGATGCGCCAGTGGTATATGCCGCAGATCGAAGACTTCAAAGCGGAAGTTGGATTCAAAACCGAATTCAATGTGCATCATGAAGGCAAGGACTATCCGCATATCTGGAGGATCACCGAAGTAGAAAAAGAAAAGAAGATCAGTTACGAGTGGCTCTTCGGTGGCAACCCGGGCCATTCTGTAGTAACCTTCGAGCTAACACCCGAAGGTGATATGACAAAGATGACCTTCACCCACACTGGCATCGAATCATTCGGCAGCGGCGAAGGCCTCAAGCGCGAGAACTTCATGGAAGGCTGGACACAGCTTGTACACCAGTTGCTCAAGAACTTTGTGGAAGGAAACGCATAACCGTGATTTGGCTGCTTTCGGCAATTCTCAGGCTAATACTATCGATGTCATTGCGAGGAGTACGGAATGTCGTTCGGTCATACCGAATCTTCGTACTCCGCAATGAGGAAAGCAGTAATCTCATAACTCAATAATATAATAATGTAAATGTCACATCCAACTTTTGGAAACGGAAAGATCTGCTATCTCGAGATACCGACGACCGATGCACAAGCATCCTCCGATTTCTATAGGAATGTTTTCGGATGGAGAGTCCGAAAGAATAACGAAGGATATTTATCCTTCGATGATGGCGTCGGTGAAGTAAGCGGTAGCTGGGTAACGCATCGCAAACCAGTTGCCGATCCCGGAGTGCTCGTACATATAATGGTTGATGATGCAAAAGAAACCATCAGTAAGATCACCGCAAACGGTGGTTCGATCGTTCAGCCGATCGGCGATGCGCCGGAGATTACCGCTACATTCAAAGATCCGATGGGTAATACTTTCGGCATCTACCAACATCGGAGTTCAAAATAATTGAAAGAAATAAAATGTCAAAAACTACTTTTGTTGCCGAACCTGGCAAGCAAGAAATAAAGATGTCTCGCGTTTTTAATGCGCCGCTCGATCTCGTCTGGAAAGTCTGGACCGATCCGAATCAAATACCAAATTGGTGGGGACCGGAATATCTGACGACTGAAGTTAGGACAATGGATGTCAGGACCGGCGGCCAGTGGAATATCATGCAGCGTGATCCCGATGGTAACGAGCATGGATTTCGGGGAGTCTATCACACTGTCGATTCGAAAAAATACATTGTCGATACCTTTGAATATGCCGGTGTTCCGGGACACGTTATTCTTCAATCTGCAACATTCGAAGATCTCGGAGATACGACGAAAATCTCGACATTAGCCGTATTTCAATCGGTCGAAGACCGAAATGCGATGCAGGCAGCAGGCATGGAAGCAGGGACACTCGAATCATGGAATCGCTTTGCAGCGATTGTGGAAAATTAATACTATGGAGACCTGTCATTCCGAACGGAGCGGAACGATGTGAGGAATCTGTAAGTACTCGATGATTTAAATACCATATGGATATTAAAAAGCTGAGCACTTACAGATTCCTCCCTCCGGTCGGAATGACGATGAAAAAATTTTACTATTACGAAATTACTTATGAAAGAGATCAACGTATTTACAACAACCCGCATTTTCAATGCACCACGCCAGCTCGTTTGGGATGCCTGGACGAAGCAAGAGCATTTATCAAAATGGTTTACTCCACCAGGACTTGGTGCGGGCAAATCTGAACTTGATTTCCGTCCCGGTGGCACGTATCATTACTCGATGGTCACACCGGATGGACAAACCATGTGGGGGCTATGGACATTCAAAGAGATCGATCCGATCGATAGTATGACCGTGATCACCGCCTTCTCCGATGAAGCCCGTGGTGTTATCCCAGCCCCGATCGCTAAAAACTGGCCGCTCCGTACTTTGTCGGTGACAAACTTCGAAGATATGGGCGACAAAACTAAGCTGACATTGAACTGGCAACCCTACGAAGCGACCGATGCAGAGATCGAAATGTTTAATAACTCACACGACAGCATGAATCAGGGGTGGGGCGGTACGATGAAGCAACTCGATGACTATCTTGCTTCGATACAATAACATAAAACACTCGTTGTTTATTTTCGTCATTGTTTCACTGCTAACTCTTATGTCGAACGAATCAGCTGTTGCTTCGCAAGGACAGTATGCCACTGTCAATGGTATGAAGATATACTATGAAGTTCATGGTACCGGTAAGCCGCTTGTGCTTATTCATGGCGGAGGCTCAACGATCGAATCGACATATGGCCGCATCCTGCCGATGCTTGCAAGGAAGCATAGGGTTATCGCTGTTGAGCTGCAAGCTCACGGACATACAGCCGATAGGGATAAGCCGCTGAGTTTCGAACAGGATGCTGAGGATGTTGCTGAATTATTAAAACAACTCAAGATCGATAAAGCGGATATCATGGGTTTTAGTAATGGTGGTACGACAGCATTACAGATCGCCATTCGACACCCGGAAGTAGTAAGCAAACTCGTCCTTGCTTCGGCAGTGTATAATCGTTCAGGTATGCAACCTGGCTTTTTCGAAATGATGGATCATGCCTCGTTCGATCAAATGCCTCAGCCATTGAAGGATGCTTATCTTGCAGCCAATCCAGATCAAAAAGGATTGATGACGATGTTCAATCGTGATGTCGAACGGATGCAGCACTTCAAAGATATTGGCGACGCAGATATTAAAGGCATTCAAGCTCCAGTTCTCGTTATCAACGGCGATAAGGATGTCGTAACGAATGATCATGCGCTTCTTCTTTCGAGAATACTTGCTCATGGCCAGCTTGCGATCATTCCCGGAGGACACGGAGAATATATCGGTGAGATCTGTTCGCCTGATCCCGATTCGCCACTTCTATCGCTTGTCGTAGCGATGATCGAAAAATTTCTTAACTAATTAACAATTAAATAATCATGAAAGCAAACCATTATCTTAACTTCGCCGGTAACACCGAAGAAGCGTTCAATTTCTACAAATCCGTTTTCGGTGGTGAGTTTACGACGCTGATGCGCTTTAAGGATATTCCCGGTAACGATCAGACTCCGGCAGATGCGCAGAACATGATCATGCATATTGCGCTTCCAATGGGTGATGCTGGGGTATTAATGGGAACCGATGCGCCGAAGTCGATGGGCTTCAATGTTATCGAAGGTAATAACCACCACATCGCCATTGCAGTCGATAGCAAAGCTGAAGCCGATAAACTCTTTAACGGTCTTTCTGCGGGTGGAAAGATCGAAATGCCGCTTGCCGATCAGTTCTGGGGCTCGTACTATGGGTCGTTCAAGGATAAATTCGGTACGCAGTGGATGGTAAGCTACGACGCGCCGAAGTCCTAAGGAACCGAACATCTTATAAGTTAGTCATTTTAAGTGAGCGAAGATAATAACTTCGCTCACTAATTTGACGAGAAGTAGTTCTTATGTGTAGAAATATTAAAACACTTTTTAATTTCGATCCACCGGCAACTGATGCTGAGATTCATGATGCATCATTGCAATTCGTGAGAAAGCTTTCAGGATTTACAAAACCCTCGCTATCAAATGAAGCAGCATTCGATCGGGCGGTTGAAGAGACAGCCGCAATAGCCCGTCGGCTGATCGATTCGTTAACAACAAATGCCGAACCCCGCAACCGCGAAGCGGTAGCAGCAGCAAAACGGGCACAAGCCATTAAACGATTTGGAGTAAAGGAAGCAGTATAATGTCGATCGCTGAACGTTGGAAATCATACGCTCCGCACTTACGGAGCTTACTCAGAATTTTTGCCGCCTTCATGCTCATGCAGAACGGCACGATGAAAGTACTTGCCTGGCCGATGGGTATGCCGCCGGACGGACATACCGCAAACCTGCTGACGCAGATCGGCTTCGGCGGCTTACTTGAAGCAGTTGGAGGGTTCTTTCTCGTGATCGGTCTTTGTACTCGCCCGATCGCCTTTATCCTTGCTGGCGAAATGGCAGTTGCCTATTGGCAATTTCATTTCAAACTAGCGCAACCCTGGCCAATTGAAAATGGTGGTGCTGCTGCCATTCTCTACTGTTTTATCTGGTTCTATTTCTCTGCAGCCGGAGCAGGCGAGTGGAGCATTGATAGCTGGTTAGAAAACCGAAAGAAAGCATGAAAAAAGAATATTGGGACGTCTCAGACGAGCAGGTGATCGAAAAGACTGGCAAGAAAATTGCCGAGTGGATAAAGGTACTCGATGCGTTCGAAGCAGCGACTAAGAAATCGAATGATGTTGTAGCGTTCCTACAAAAAGATTTTTCTGTCCCAAGATATTGGGCGAGGACGTTAACAACGCATTATCTTAAATCGAAAGGGAAGTAGCGTTACTTCCCCTTATGCTTCCTAAATAAGATCGAAGCCACTGGTATAGAAAAAATAGTAAACCCTCCGCACCACACAAGTGACAGAATAGCGTGGTCTCCCATTGGTGTGCCGACCATCAATGAGCGCATTGCTTCGATCACATGAGTCACCGGCTGATTCTCTGCAAAGACTCGCAATGCTGCCGGCATCCCTTTTGTCGGTACGAACGCACTTGAAGCAAATGTCAATGGGAAGACGGCAACAAATCCTAGCCACTGCACCGCCTCGACGGTTTTTGCCAATAGGCCCATGATCGCCGATAACCACGACATCGCAAAGGTGAATACCAGTAATATTCCGATGATGAGTAACCAATCGAGAAACGAAGCACTGGGATTAAAGCCGACAAGCAATGCAACGAGGATCATGATGGCCGACGAGATCACATTACGAACGAGATCGGCTACGACATGACCTGTCATAACTGCCGAACTCACGATCGGTAATGATTTAAGTCTGTCGATGATGCCACGTTGAAGATCGGTCGCCACATTTATCGAGGTAGTCATTGCACCAAAAGCAGCAGTCTGGACTAAGATCCCGGCAACAAGATAATTCACATAACTTGTCGTGCCCGTATCGATGGCGCCGCCGAAGACATATCGAAACAGCAGCATGAACATGATCGGCTGGATCACAAGTGAAAGTAGCTGATCGAGATTCTTAAAAATATGACGAAGGCTGCGAACAACTAATACATAGGTGTTGTGAATGCTCCAATACAGCGCCGAGCGATCCATTGGTTTAACTTGGGTAGGCATTATTTTTTCTTCTCCTCTTCTTTTTCGGTTGCTTCGTGGCCGGTTAGTTGTAGGAAGACATCGTCGAGTGTCGGTTTATGTAGCGAGAATGTTTCGATGGCAGCACCGGAGGATTCGATGCGATCGATGATATTTCGAACATGTGAGAACGATCCATCGATGCCGATCATAACGGTCTGCTCATTGCGGCGGACAGTCTCAGAACCAAGACTCGCCACTGCTTTTTCGACATCGGCATTCGAGCGAAAGACAAATTCCAACCGGTCATTACCGACCTTACTCTTCAATTCATCCGATGTTCCTTCGGCGATGACTTTGCCGTGATCGATAACGACAATTTTATTCGCAAGCTGATCGGCTTCTTCGAGATACTGAGTCGTCAGCAGTATCGTCGTCCCTTCTTTAATGAGACGCTCGATACGATCCCAAATGGCGATACGGCTTCGCGGGTCGAGGCCGGTCGTAGGTTCGTCGAGAAATAATATCGGTGGAGTTGCGACAAGACTCAATGCCAGATCAAGCCGTCGACGCATACCACCTGAATATGTTTTTGCAATTCGGTTAGCGGCATCGGTCAGATCGAATTCTTCAAGCAATT
>DASTAO010000460.1:0-3711 GCA_035712525.1 Kapaibacterium sp. (SeqCode) | reverse complement strand
GGCATCGAACGAATTATCTTCAAACGGAAGATCGCTTACATCGCAAGGGAGCAACTCGACATTCTTCAAGCCAAATAATTCTGTCTTTGCTCGGGCCGTAGCAAGCATCCCTTCGGCAAGATCAGTTATGACAACTTTGCCGTTGCCAACCATCGCAGCGATCGAAAGCCCCGGCTCGCCTGTGCCGGCAGCAATATCAAGCACCTGATCGTCTGAGTTTAGTGATAACTTTTCGATGATACCATCACCCCAGGGCCTGAGGATGTTCATGGTCATCTCGTCCCATTTTTTCCAGCCGCCAGAAAAGCTGTTCCAGGTATCTTTTTGCTTATCGCGAATTTCTGTAAGATGAGCGTTCACGTTGAAAATAAAATAATTGAGTACTATCGGTGATTGAAGAATGTTATTTTTCCCCGTAGGTCACCATGCCACATGCTTCGAGAGCGATTGTTCCATTGGGGGATGCTGCGGTGATAATCTTGAACACTTCCTGTTTTAGTCTCCCCTTCATTTCATCCGAAATGTCGGCCAACGCAGCAACTACAGGAGTAATCACTTCCGTCATGAAACTCCAGTAGGTATCAAGAGTGCCTGGCAACAATTCGCCGGTAATTCTGGATTCTTTGATATTCTTAAATCCTGCTTTCTTAAAGATCGAGGCTATGAAACCATCATCAGCACATCGAAACATCCCTGGTGCATCGGCAGGTGGAATGGGCAATTGAAGCTTTTGCCTAAGCGTGTTCAAGGTTGCCATAACCCAAAAATTATGCTCGGGCTTGCTCCATACTGAGACAGCGATTCGCCCACCCGGTTTAAGAACTCGCCGCAGTTCACTCGCTGCCTGCTGCATGTCCGGAAAGAACATAAATCCGAAGCGACAGCTTATGGCATCGAACGAATTATCTTCGAATGGCAGTGCACTGACATCGGCAGCATGTACCTGGACATTCATTCTGCCCGCTTCCGCAGCTTTTTCCCGAGCTGTTTCGAGCATTCCATCCGAAAGATCGGTAATAACGACCGAGCCATCCCCGATCATCGAGGCAATGGTGAGCCCGGGTTCGCCCGTACCCGATGCAACATCGAGAATAACATCCCCTTCTTTCGGGTTTATCAACCGGATGATCTCATCTGCCCAGTATTTGAGCGATCGCATATTAAACTCATCCCACTTTTTCCATCCATCGGAAAAGTGATTCCAAGAGTTCTTCTGCTTATCGCGAATTTGTTCGAGGCGAGATTCCATGGCAGATAAATGCTCAAATGAGGATAGTCGTTCGCCACTGGATGGCTCGAAACTTTGATGTGAAGTTATCTTAGCTCTACTCTTGTTAGTAGCGGCAATACATTCCGCCTATGCACCGATTAATACCGATCAATTCGACCGAAGACATTTTTCCAAAGTATCGCAACACTCCTATCGGAAGACTACTTGAATACCATGACCTGGACCGGCCACTCGATCCAGTCAGTGCTCCCCAGCTGCTCATTGGAATGTGCATGGATAACCGAAAGCATTTGCGGATTCCTGATAATTTCTCCTTTATCATCCGGACCGGGGGTGCAAACCTTCGCTATAGTGAATTCAAAGTATCTTATGCGATCGCTGTTGGTGCTGTCGAGCACCTTGCCATTATCGGACACACGAATTGTGGGATGGTAAATCTCGTCTCGAAAAAAGATGCTTTCATTAGTGGCCTCATGGAGCATGCCGGTTGGAGCCGCGAGCAAGCCGAAGAGCATTTCATGATCTATGCACCAATGTTCGAGATCGGCAATGAAGTAGATTTCGTCCTTTCTGAAGCAGAGCGGCTGCGCCGCCGCTACCCACACATTACCATCGCTCCGATGATCTATAAGGTTGAGGATAATCGGATCTATTTGGTTGAAGAAACGGACTAAAACATTTAGTAGCCGCAAGCTTTAATCCGCGCCTTTTACTGATACAATCGAGCGACGGAAAGAACGCCAGACTAAAGTCTGCAGCTACCGCATATATCAGCCGTTTCGCACGAAACCCGCTCGAAATTTGTCTTAGGATAGTAGGAGACCTCAGAATGGGTAATAAACGTACTATCGCTATCCTTGCATTCTTTTTTCTGGCAGCAGCCGGTATTTTCCTCTTTGCCCGTCCGAAAGCCGAAGACATGAAAACGGCAGAATTCGATGAGACCAAGCCAGCTCCGGAATTCACCCTTACCGATATAAATAACAACACTGTAAAGCTTTCCGACTTCAAGGGCAAAACTGTTGTCGTTAATTTTTGGGCGACTTGGTGCGGCCCATGCCGTAAAGAAATACCGGATTTTATAGCGTTGCAGGAGCAATATGGTAAGGAAGGTTTGCAATTCATTGGTATTGCTCTTGATGAACAAGGCGTCGACGTTGTAAAACCATTCTCCGAGAAATTCAAGATGAACTATCCGTCGCTTATCGGCAATTACGATCTGTTTGCGAAATACGGCGGTAACGGCTCCATACCGGTGACATTCCTGCTCGATAAAAAAGGGATGATTCGAGGTACGTATGTTGGTATGCGGCCAAAAGAATCGCTCGAGCAAATGGTGCTAGCGTTGATGCGGGAAAAATAGTTTAACTAGTAGGACTTTCTCTCACGTGAACCGCTTTTTCGCACGTTTATTTCAATCAATTCCACGGGCTTTCCGCAGCCAGCGGTGGCGGCGTTCGAAGTTCGTTCGGTTCACCATCGGCATTGTCCTTACACTTATTCTTGCCATACTATTTCCGCAAGTACAGTCACCGCAAAATGTAACCGGCTATTCGGTCGGTGCACTCTGGACAAGCAGTGATGTCGTCGCTCCGTTCAACTTTCGCCTCTTTAAGGAGCCTCATAAATACCGCACCGAAGTCACAAAAGCATTAGAAAATTACTATCCGGTATTTGTGGTCGATACCTCCGCCAAACGGCGATCGGTCAATGCAGTAACCAGTACGCTATTTGCGCTTACCGATAGTGATAATAATGAATCGCTTCGTAAAGTATTAGCCGATGCTGAGCTGTCGAGTGAAGAAATAGCCCAGCTCGCTACCTATGCCGGTGAGCAACGAAGCCTTACGGCCAAATCACAAGAAGCTCCGTTCGAACGAATGGTAAGCGTCGTTGAAAAATTATACGACGGCCAGTATATTTACCATACTATTCCTGCAGAGTACAATTCTCCAGGACGCATAATTGCGATCAGGAAACGCGCCAATGAGGAAGTGCTCGATACTGTCGGACATTTAGTATCGTTCGAAGAAGCAAAGAACATCTTAAGTGAGCAGCTTGATAAAAAAGTACACCAGCGTGCTGCTGCATTAACGAAAGTCATCACACAGCTTCTTGTCCCGAATATTGTATACGACAAAGATGCTTCGGATGAATCGCGAAAGACTATTGCCGCCCGTGTTCCAAAAACCGAAGGCGTTGTCCTTGAAGGACAAAAGATCATTGGTAAAGGAGAAGTCATAACTCTTGAAGCTAAAGCTGCACTTGAAAGCCTTGCCGAAGCTCGTATCGAACAAGGTGGCACGGCAGCGCAGATCGGGCGAGCACTTGGGACGATCGGGCACGTGTTTATCATTGTCTCGCTATTTGTCCTGTATGTCAAATTTATTAGACGTAGGATCTATAAAGATAATGCGCAGCTGCTACTTATCTCGTTGATACTTGTCTTCCCCGCACTATTGGCTTATGCTTCTGTCCTG